>JALSRY010000572.1 GCA_026984555.1 Phycisphaerae bacterium | reverse complement strand
TGGGAGGGCTGGGACGTCAACAGCATCCCGTTCGGGACGCCCGGTGTACTCATCCACCATCCGCAGGGGGTGCGCAAGAGCATTTCCTACGGCGTCTACGAGGGGCGCGACGACAACAACTGTAGCGCCGGCAGCTACCAGTACCGGCTCGATCTTACTGACGGCGGGCAGGAAGGTGGCTCGTCTGGATGTCCGGGGTTCGATTCCAACCAGCGCACCCGAACGGTCGCCACTTGTTCCCAGAGCGGTTGCAGTCCCGGTGAGAATACGTGGGAGGGCTCGTTGCCCGACAGCTATGACGTGCTCCAGCCCTTCTGGGATCCGCAAACCACCGTTTGGGTGGATATCGGTTACGGGGGAACCGAAAAGGGAACCGCGGCCCAGCCCTGGGACACGATCATCGAGGGGTATTACGGCGTGCTCAGCGGCGGGACGATCAACATCGACGCGGGCACGTACCCGGCCCAGATCATTCGCGGGTACCGCAGGAACATGCTGCTGCGCGGCGTCAACGGCAGCGTGTTGATTGGTGGATAATCCAGGGGATTTCCGCGGGGCCGGCGGCGTTACGAGCCGGCCCGAGCGGTTTCCAGATGGGAGTAGACGATATGACGAGACTGTGGAAAATCACGCAATACAGCCTGGTGGTCGCAATGCTCGCGGCGGTCCCCGCCTTCGGGGATGACCCGCGATGTCCGGTCGTTTCCGCCGGCGGCAGCAATACCGATGATGGGAGTGTGCTCGTTGTCGGCCAGGTGCTGGTGGGCTCGGCTTCCTCGGTGACCGACGACGCCGAGCTGGGCGCCGTCCCCTGCTGGTTCGGCGGCACGTGTTTCGGCGACATCAATGGTGATGGCGTCATCGACCTCGGTGATCTGGCGCAGATGCTCGCGCATTACGGTGAGCCCAACGGGCAGACGTATGAAGACGGGGATCTCGATGCCGACGGCGACGTCGATCTGGCCGACCTGGCCGCGCTGTTGGCCGTGTACGGGACGTCCTGCACCTAGAGCGGCGTCAGGGAGGATCGCGCAATCGCGCCGGCCGCCGGCGGAGTTTCGCGCTCCGCGGCGGCCGGTGGTTTGCGCCGCTGGTTTGCCAGTCCTCGCCGCGCGACGATAGGATGTCTGATCGATCCGCACGAGGAATCCTGCAACCAGAGGAGTACGATGGCCGACCTGGTTCGAACGCGTTTCGCTCCCTCGCCGACGGGCTACCTGCACATCGGCGGGGCGCGCACGGCCCTGTTCAATTATCTGCTTGCGCGGCGGCACGGGGGGCGGTTTGTCCTGCGAATCGAGGACACGGACCAGACCCGCAACATCGCCGGTGCCGAAGGCAAGCTGCTCGAAGATTTGCGCTGGCTCGGGTTGGACTGGGACGAAGGCCCCGAAGTCGGCGGTCCGTTCGGCCCGTACTACCAGAGTCAGCGGCTCGAACGCTACGAAGCCTGCGCCCGGCGGCTGCTCGAGGAGGGGCGCGCGTACTACGCTTTCGAGACGCGTGAAGAGCTGGACGCGATGCGCAAAGCCGCGGGCGGCAGCGGCAAGGGGTTTCGCTATCCCCGGCCGGCGTCGTTTCCGTCGGAGGCCGACGCGCGGCGGGCCCGCGACGAGGGCCGTCCGGTGGTCGTTCGTTTCAAGATGCCCGGTTGCGACTTCACCGTGCCCGATCGGATACTCGGCGAGGTGACGATCGGGGCGGACGAGCTCGACGATTTCGTGATCGTCAAGAGCGACGGCTGGCCGACGTACCATTTCGCGGTCGTGGTCGATGACGCGGACATGCGCATCACGCACGTTCTGCGCGGTCAAGAACACCTCATGAACACGCCCAACCACATCGCGCTCCAGCAGGCGCTGGGGTTGCCGACACCGATCTATGCCCACTTGCCCATCATCCTCAACATGGACGGTTCGAAGATGAGCAAGCGGGAGAAGGACAAGGTCGTGCGGGGGGCGTTGCGCGGGGCGATCGACGCCGGTCGCATCGACGAGGCCCGCGCGCTCGACGTGGCCGGTTGTGACGCGGAGACGTTCGCCGCGTGGCGCAAGAAAAAGGCGCAGCTCCCGGCCGACGCGCTCCGGCGTCTCGCGCGTGTGTTGGAGATCGAGCTGCCCGAGATCGACATCCACGATTTCCGGGCCAGCGGATACCTGCCCGAGGTCGTGGTGAACTTCATCGCGTTGTTGGGT
The DNA here is from genome assembly GCA_026984555.1 of Phycisphaerae bacterium. Lineage (GTDB taxonomy): Bacteria > Planctomycetota > Phycisphaerae > UBA1845 > Fen-1342 > JALSRY01. The sequence goes on along the minus strand of JALSRY010000572.1, from coordinate 5,788 downwards.
TGGTCTGCGGGGGACGACCGCGAGAAGTATACGCTCGCGGAGCTGGCCGCGGCGTTTTCCCTGGAGCGGATCGGCAAGACCAACGCGCGTTTCGATCGCGACAAGTTGTTGGCGTTCAACACCGACGGCATCGCCGGTGCCGCGCCGGGGCGGATTCTGGCGGCGTTGCGCGACTACTTCGCGGTTCATCCCGATTCGCCACTGGCTCCGCTCGACGATGCGACGCTGGCGCGGCTGGTCGAGCTGTGCGCGGGTGTGCGGACGCTGCGTCAGCTCGAACAGAAGTGCGGCGCGATGTTCGTGGACGACGAAGCGCTGCGGTATGACGAGGCGGCGGTCCGGAAGTTCCTGCTCAAGGGAGAGGCGGCCGGCGTCGGCGTGCTCCGGAACATGCGCGACGTGTTGGCGAAGGCGAGCGACTGGAGCAGCGGCGGGCTGGAACAAGTGATCCGCGGCTACGCCCGGGAACACGGGCTCGGGCTGGGCAAGGTGGCCCAGCCGATCCGCATCGCCGTCACCGGCACGACGGTCAGCCCGTCGATCTTCGAGACGATCGCGCTGTTGGGACGGGAGAAGACGCTGGCCCGGATCGATCGGTTGCTGGCGCGGTTGGAGCCCGACGCGGGTGGGGCGCAGTCGGCCGCGACGGCCTGAGGCACGCGCTGTTCGGCGGCGCCCCCGTCGCGGATCGGGCCGTGTCGATTTACACTACGCGCTGATTCCACCAAGGAGGCCCAAGACCATGCCGACCACACTCGAAAAAACGCTCGCGGGCGAGCTGCAACAGCTCATCGAAACCAAGCAGTACAAACGTGCCAACGAGATCCAGGCGCCCCAGGGACCGCGCACGGTGATGGACGGGCGTCCCGTGATCAACCTGTCGTCGAACAACTACCTCGCGCTCGCCAACCATCCGAAGGTGATCGCCGCCGGCAAGGAGGCGCTGGACAAGTTCGGTCTCGGAACGGCGTCGGTTCGGTTCATTTGCGGGACCATGACGTGTCATGTCGAGCTCGAACGCAAGATCGCCGAGTTCATCGGCTGCGAGGCTGCGACGACGTTCATCAGTTGCTGGGATGCGAACGTCGGCCTGATCCCCACGCTCGCGCCGACCAAAGAGGACGCGATTTTTTCCGACGCGCTCAACCACGCGTCGATCATCGACGCGATTCGTTTGAGCAAGGCCCAGCGGTTCATCTTTCCGCACGGCCACCTCGACGAGCTCGAACAGATGCTCAAGACCGCCAAGGCGCGCAACAAGCTCGTCGTGACCGACGGCGTCTTCAGCATGGAGGGTGATATCGCCGACCTCCCCCGGCTCAAGGAGTTGGCCAACAAGTACGATGCGCAACTGGTGGTCGATGAATCGCACGCCACCGGCGTCCTCGGCGAAACTGGGCGCGGCACCGCGGAACATTTCGGCGTCCTCGGCGAGGGGACCGTCCAGACTTCGACGCTGGGCAAGGCGCTCGGCGGCGCGTGCGGCGGGTACGTGGCCGGCTCGAAGACCGTCTGCGACTACCTCGTCCAGAAATCCCGCCCGCAGCTTTTCTCGAACGCGCTGCCGCCGACGGTCTGCTACGGGTCGATGGCGGCGATCGACGTGCTCATGACGGAAGGGTCGCGGCTGCTCGAGCAGTTGCGGGCCAACGTCGCCCATTTCCGCGAAGGCGTCCGCGCGCTGGGACTCAAGACCATCGACGGCATCACGCCGATCGTGCCGGTGATCGTCGGGGAGACGCCCACGGCGATCGCGATGCAGAAAGCCCTCTTCGCCGAAGGGGTGTTCGTCAGCGGGTTCGGTTATCCGGTCGTGCCCAAGGGTGAAGCGCGACTGCGTTGCCAGATTTCCGCCGGCCACACGAAAGAAGATCTCGACGAGTGCCTGGCGGCGCTCAAGAAGGTGGCGGAGCAGTTCCCGCAATCGCGGGCGTGAGCCGCCGGTGTCCAGGACGACCCGCCGCGGCGGGTCGGTGCGCGCTCCGGCGGGCTGGCCGGTTCGAGGCCCGCGCGCCCGGTTGCGCGGTGCGCGCCGGGTTGGAGCGCGCCGGTGGTCGCGCGGCGTCGCCCTAGAATTGCCAGGGCAGGCGGTGCCGAAAGTGCCGAAAGAGCAGCCCCAGCGTGCGAAAAAGCACATACCCGCAATAGAAGTTGACGGCGAAGCCGACGATGGGTAGCCACACCCAGTATCGCCAGGTCAGCATGAATCCGAACCAGCCACCCAGCACGACGAGCACGGCGGCCCATCCGAGCAGGTACGCCGGCCCGATGCCCACGATGCAACGAAATACCCAGTCGGGGCGAACGAAAAAGATCGATTCTCCCACGGCGACGGACATCACCATCGCGGGCCAGAAAAACCACCCCGCCGCCAGAAAGATCGCGTCGGCCCACGGTGGCAGGGGAATGCCCAACGTGCGGTAGGTCACCTCGGGCAGCGAGCAGAGCCCGGAAATGACGATGATCCAGATGATCGGCTTGATCGCGCCGCGCCAGAAGCTCGTGTCGGACTGGACCCAGGGGATTTCGTCCTCGCCGGCGGCGGTGTGTTGCAATACGGCCCAGTAGAACTGGAGTACGAACAGGCTCAAGAAAGCATAGAGCGGCAGGGCGACGACCGTGATTGCCGCGGCGAGGTTCTTCATGCCCAGTGCCGCGAGAAGGTACTGGATGAAAAAGAACGTCGACCACGCGAGCGCGGTGAAGAGGATGTTGATGAGGTTGTCTCGGCTGCCGGCGCAGTAGAAGCTCGCGACCAGGTCGCCGAAGAACGACCGCGAGGCCGGCTCGCCGGGCGTGCCGCCGCTGATCCAGCGCCAGGGCCGGCGGGTGGCCCGCTTGAACGGCATCAGGTCGTAGGTCGTGCGGTGGGCGTAGGCGATGGCCGCCTCGTCGTGTTCGAGCACGAATTCGCCGGTGAGCCCCGGCCGGGCATCCTCGGGTGCGAGGCGGAGCGTGCCGTCGTCGATGGGGATCACCTCGAGCACGCGTTGCGCATCGCCCTGGATCGGGGTGAGGCGGGTTGCGTTCCTGGCAGCGCGGATGTCGGCGTCGGTGATGGGGATCGGCCGCTGGCACCGCGGACAGCGAACCGCCGCACCCGGCCGCGCGTTGCGAATGCGATATTTCTGGCCACAGCTACAGGTACCGCGAACGAGGCTGGAGGTGGTCGGGCTCAAAACGGTTCTCCCGGGTGGCGGTCGCCCCACCGTGTGCGAACATGCCTTCCGGACCGACCACCACGCATCTTATTGTAGCCCGGTGGAAATCGAAAACGAGGCGGGCGCCGCGATTTGCGGGGGTGGGCGAGCGCGGGGTGGGAGCGGATCAGGCGCCCGGCGGTGGCGGCGTGTGCATGCGTTCCTCGCTTGGATCGTGACGAGGGAAACGCCGCCGCTGGGGGTCGTGGAAGAACAGGAACCGCGCGCGTGCCTCGGCTCCGTGACATTCCGTGCAGAGGTTCGGTGCCACGAAAGGACGCAACTGCGTGCGAATCGCCATCTGTTCGGCGTGCGACAGTGTTTTTTCCTGCGCGACCTCTTTGAGCAGGTCGAGCCGTCCGTGGGATAGATGGCACGTGCGACAAGTGACCTGGCCGCGCGTGTCCACCTGCCCGGCGGCGTTGAACAGGGGGAGGTAGCCGGGTTCGCCGGGCCTCACGATGTTCCACATGTCCGCCTTGGGGTGCGTGGCGATCTTGCGGACGGGCGCGGGGCCGTTGGGGTGGTGGCAGGCCAGGCAGGGGACGCAGGGTTGTTTCAGATCCGGCGGTACCGACCGGCAGGCCTGCTCCAGGAAGCGTGGCGAGAGCATCTGGCCCCAGGTGTCGGCGGGGTTCGCGTGCATCGCGTGGCAGGGTTTGCACGAGTCCACGTCGAAGCCGAATCGCGCGAGACTCGCGGACGAGTGTCCGGTGTACTTGACGTAGACCTTGTCTTTGTGGCAGTGGAAGCAGAGATCCTCGGTCGGTTCGCCGGGGCTGACGCGGGCGAGGTGAACCGGCTCGGCCCCTCCGTGTGGATCGTGGCAGGTCTTGCAGCCCATGCGCAGATTGCCGGCGGAGTCCTTGGGGACGAGCTGGAGGGGAACCTTGGTCTGGTCGGGGGGGATGTCGTGGGGGTGGATGGCGGCGATGTCGGAATCGGCGTTCCAGGCGGCGCCGGGATGACAGGAGAGGCAGACGTCGTCGTGCATGCCGACCGGGCCGGCGGCGCCGGTGCGGAACAAGTCGGGCCGGTCGCCGCCGTGGGCGACGTGGCAGGCGAGGCACAAGCTGTTGGGGCGGCGGCGGTCGGCGGGCCAGATGCCGGGGTCGCGGCTGGGGTCGTGGGGGCCGTCGCAGATCGTGGCCTGCTGTTCGTGGCACCGGAGGCACAGCTCGGCATCGGGTTGGGCGAGGTAGTTGCCGAAGCGGCGTTCGTGGGGGTCGTGGCAATCCGTACACTCGGTCTTGGGGTGCAAGGTTCCGCCGGCAAGCTGTTTTTCGCCGCACCGACCGGGCTGGTGGCAGGTAATGCACTGGCCGGTCGGGTCGCCGGGAGCGGGGCTGGTTTCGCGTGCGACGCCGTGGGCGAGGTGGCAGGCGCTGCACGCGCCGTTCTTGCGGGGTGTGAGGCCGACCTTGTTGGTCAGGTCGGGGAAGTTCGTGCGCAGGTCGTGCGACGAGCCCATGACCGAATCGTGGTGGGGATGGCAGGCGCCGCAGGTTTCGCCGTACCGGGGCGGAAAAGCCAGCAGATCGACGGTGGTGTGCGAGTCGTGGACCTTGTGGCAGGTGATGCAGAGCAATTCGTCATTCGGGCCGACACGGGTTCCCCAGTGGGCGACGACCGCGAGGCGGGCCTGGTCGAGGCGGGGGGCCTGGCCGTGGCGCGGGGACATTCCTTCGCGGGCGGTCGGTCCGCGCAGGTCGGGGTGGCACGTGAGGCACAGGTCGTTGGTGTCGGGGTTCATGACGAGCAGGCCGTCGCTGCTGCCGGCGTGGGGGGAGTGGCAGATGACGCAGGTTAGCTGCTTGAGATCGGCCTGGACCCAAGCGCCGGCGTCGATGAGCTCCTGGGGGACGGGGGTGTCCATCTGTCCCACGGAGTGCATGCCCGCGGCTGGTCCGGCGGCGAAGCCCTCGTGGCAGCGTGTGCAGAGTTCGGCGATGGGTTCTTTGAGGAAGTCGCCGTATGACGGATCGTGCGGGTCGTGACACTCCTCGCACCGGGATTCGGGGTGGTCCATCGCGGTGCGGGCGTGCTGGGCGGCGATGCCGCCGGCGCGGTGGCACGTGATGCAGCGGCCGTCGGGATCGAGCTTGGAAGAGCGGAAATCGCGTGCGTAGCGGTGGGCCAGGTGGCATGCGCTGCACGGTCCCCCCTCGGCGGCGGTCTGTCCGAGCCGGTTGCGGGCGTCGGGGCGGGTCTTGCGGAGGTCGTGGGGGGTGCCGCGGGCGTAGTGTCCCGGGTGGCAATGGCCGCAGAACTTCCCGTCGGTGAGCGTATCGGCCAGCATGAAGGGCTGGTAGGCCCGGGGCCCGAGCTTGTGGCAGGTCATGCAGATCAAGGTGTTGCCCGGGCCGATGATTCCGCCCATGTCCCGTGCCGCGCGGACCTGCTCGGGCGAGAGCGGGACGTTCTGGGGGTGGCCGTGTTCGACATCGAGGCCGGCGACCGCAGGTCCGACCGGGCGATGGCACGCCAGGCAGAATTCGCTGCTGTTGGGGCTGGTCCAGTCGACTTCGGCCATCGTGGACGGCAGGTGCGGTCGGGCCCGCCGGCGGGCGGCGCGGACATAGGTGACA
>JALSRY010000571.1 GCA_026984555.1 Phycisphaerae bacterium | reverse complement strand
GCACGGGCACGCGCGTGGAGTTCAAGCCGGATCCGGAGATTTTCGTCGGCGTCGAGTTTCAGCACGACATCCTGGCCCGGCGGCTGCGCGAGCTGGCCTACCTGAACTCCGGTTTGCGGATCGTCCTCAACGACGAGCGAGAGGAATCGTCCGAGACCTTTTTCTTCGAGCACGGTATTCGCCAGTTCGTCGAGCACCTGACCGAAGGCAAGACGGCGTTGCACCCGGCGATGCACTTCCGCCGGGAAGACCCGGCCAGCCGGCTGATCTGCGAAGTCGCCCTGCGGTATACCGACAGTTACAACGAGAACGTCCGCTCGTTCGCGAACAACATCAACACCGTCGAGGGTGGCACGCACCTGTCCGGGTTTCGCAGCGCCCTGACCCGCTGCATCAACAGCTACGCGCGCAAGAACAACCTGTTCAAGCCCAACGACCCCACGCCGTCCGGCGACGACGTGCGGGAAGGGCTCACCGCGATCGTGTCGGTGATGGTTCCGGAGCCGCAGTTCGAGGGGCAAACCAAGACCAAGCTCGGCAACAGCGAGGTGGGCACCTTCGTGGAGACCTCGCTCAACGAGGCGCTGGGCGCCTACCTGGAGGAACACCCCGCGGAGGCCAAGCGCATCGTGCAGAAGGCGGTGCAGGCCGCCCAGGCGCGTGAGGCGGCCCGGCGTGCCCGGGAGACCGCGCGCAAGTCCGCCCTTTCCGGGGGCGGGTTGTCCCGAAAGCTGGTCGATTGTTCGAGCCGCAAGGTGGACGAAACGGAGCTGTTCATCGTCGAGGGTGATTCGGCGGCCGGCTCGGCGAAAGGCTACCGCGACGCCCGCACGCAAGCGATCCTGCCGATCCGAGGGAAGATTCTCAACGTCGAAAAGGCCCGTTTGCACAAGGTTTTCAGCCACGAAGAAATCGTCGAGATCATCCGCGCGTTGGGCACCGGCATCGGCACCGAGGATTTCGACCTGTCGAAGCTGCGTTACGGCAAGGTCATCGTGATGACCGATGCCGACGTGGACGGCTCTCATATCCGCACGCTGCTGCTGACGTTTTTCTTCCGGCATCTGCGGCCGCTGATCGAGAAAGGCGTGATCCACATCGCGCAGCCGCCCCTGTATCAGCTCCGCAAAGGCAAATCGGTCCACTATGTGCTCGACGACGCCGAGCTCAACCGGCGCCTGACCGAGCTGGGGCTCCACGGTACGCACCTGGAGATCCAGCGGCCCGACCGCGAGCGTACCAGCCTTACGCCGGAAGCGACGGCGGACCTGCTGGACCTCGTGGAAACGGTCGGCCGGCAGGCCCGGATCCTCGCCCGGCGGGGGATCCAGTTGCGGCCGTTCGTCGAGCAGTGGTACCGGGACGGCCGGTTGCCGATGCTGCGGGCCGTTTACAACGGTTCGGAGACCTACTTCTACTCGACGGACGAGTTCGACCGCTTCCGCCGCGAGCGCGTACAGGAGGGCCAGGAGGTCATCCGCCACGAGCTTTCCGAAACGCGGGTGTTGGAGCAGGCCCTCGCCAGGTTGCCGGAGCACGGGTGCGAAGTGGAGGATCTGTTCCTGCGGCGGGAGGAGCTGGTGACCGGGGAAATGAGTCCGGCGGTTTTCCTGCTGGTGCACGGGGAAGGGGACGTGATCGAGCTCGAGAATCTGGGGGGGCTGCCGGAGGGCGTTCGTTCGATCGGCGCTCGGGGCCTGGAGATCAAGCGGTTCAAGGGGCTCGGGGAGATGAACAAGGAAGAGCTCTGGGAAACGACGATGAACCCCGCCAACCGCGTGCTGCGCAAGGTGACCGTGAGCGACGACGGCGTGGACCCCGAGCAGGCCGAGATCGACGCGAGCGAAGCCGACCAGATGTTCAGCGTGCTGATGGGCGAGAACGTGGAGCAGCGCCGGCGGTTCATCGACGAAAACGCAATCCACGTCAAGAATCTCGACGTATGAGCCGCTGTTCGGGGGGGGGGGCGTT
>JALSRY010000570.1 GCA_026984555.1 Phycisphaerae bacterium | reverse complement strand
AAGATTGCGCTGGAAGATTGGTCGCTGTCGGCTCCCGGCAGCAATGGCAAGGTCATGGCCGACGCCAACGGCGAAATCAACTTCCATTTCTGGGACAACGAGACGTGGAGCGACGGCTGGGAACCCTCGGCCAAACGCCGTGTCGGCTACGATGATCCCGGCATGTTCGCCTGGGAGATCATCGGCTCCATGACCGGCTGGTCCAGCGGCATTCTCATGTCGGACATGGGCAACGGCCTCTGGTCCGCCGATGTCGCCCTCGACGCCGGCACCTACGACTGGAAATTCCGCAAGGAAAACGACTGGGACATCAGCATCGGCGATGACTTCGGCAACGCCGCCGCCAACAACACGCTGACGGTTGCCAACGACGGCGACGTGTATCGCTTCGAGCTCGACCTGCCCAACGGGCGTTGGCGAACCACCCTCGTCCCCGAACCCGGTTCGCTGGTCCTGCTGGCGCTGACCGGCCTGCTGGCGACCCGCCGGCGCTAGGCCCGCCTCGCGCCGCGTACCTGCCATCTGCCGCCGCGCTGCGGGATGCGCGCGCGGCGAGCCGCTGGCGCCTACGCACCACACGACTGTGCCATGAAAGGCACCGGAGCTTTGGTTCCGGTGCCCTTTTTCTTGCACGACACGGGTTGCCCCCGCCCAGCTTTCTTGCCGGTTCGCGCTCGACACGCCGGCGGGGTGGTCGTACACTGACGCGCGGTATTGGCGTCTGGCTGCCGCTCGTGTCGGATTCGGCGGCGAGCCATTCCGGGTAGTTCCCGCACCAGCAAGGAGTGCGCATGCGGGAAATCGGCGCGGTCGTCACTGCTTCACAAATCCACCCTCGGGAGAGCTGTGCGCTCTCAAACCACTTCGGCGCGGTTTCGATGGAGAACAAACCATGAGAAGGACCATTCAAGGAAGATTCTGGCTGGCGGGGCTGGCGGTGGCGTTGGCTTGGCCGGCGGTGGCGGGCGAAACGACAGAAACGCGCGACATCGCCCGGCTCGAAGCAGCACTCCAGGCGCAACGCGCGCGCATCGCGGCGTTGCAAGACCGTCTGGCCGCGGGCGCCCAGAGCACGGACGCGGCCCGTGTCGAGGCCATGAAGAAGCAAATCCGCGAGGTGCTTTCCGAGCGGGAGTTTCGCGAGAGCCTGATGCCCAGCGTGATGCAGGCCGGCTACGACAAGGGCTTTTATATCAAGAGCTCCGACGACAAGTTCAAGCTCAAGATCAACGGAGCGATGCAGTTCCGCTATACGTATTACAACCAGGGCAGCCGCAATCGCTACCTCATGCCACGCTACAAGCGTGACGACCGTTCCGGCTTCGATATGCAGCGGATTCGGCTGATCTTCTCCGGCCACACGTTCACGCCCGACTTGACCTACCTGGTCCAGCTCCGAGCCGACGCGCCGGGGGGCTACCGGGTGACGATCCGCGATGCCTTTGTGAACTACCGCTTCAGCGACGAGTTCCAGATTCGCGCCGGTATCTTCAAGATCGCGGCGACGCAGGCGCGGCTCACTTCCGGCAAGCACCTGCAACTCATCAGCCGGTCCATGGTCGAGGCTGTCTACGGGCTCAACCGCGGGCTGGGCGTGCGGCTGTGGGGCCAGTGCGCAGACAAGCGTTTCGAGTGGTTTCTCGATGTGACCAACCAGTGGGTCAGCCCCAACGACCGCACCATCACCCCCGACCCCGCCGAGCGTGACAACAACCCCGCGATCGCGTTCCGGGCGGTCTGGCACGCGATGGGCGACAAGCCCGGCAAGGATCTCAAGTACGAATCCGACCTCGCCTTTCACGAATCCCCCGCGTTGGACCTGGCATTTCACTACGCGTTCAACGACGACCAGTACGACCGGCGTGGCCTGCGCATTCCGTTCCCGCTGCCGCGGCGTCAACCCGGCGTGGGGGGCTTCGGCCTGACCAACACCAACGGCCTCCAGATCAACCAGTTCGGACTCGCGGCGGCGTTCAAGTGCAACGGCTTCTCGGCGCGCGGCGAGTACATCCTCCGGATCGTCGACCCCCGCCGCGCCGGTCGTCGCCCGTTTTCGCCGTGGTGGTTGCTGACACGGCAGGCGGACACGACCGTGCAGCATGGGGCGTACTTCCAAATGGGGTATTTCCTGCCCATCCCCGGGTACGAGCGCAAGATCGAAGCGGTCGCGCGCGTGGGCGGCATCTCGGCGCTGGCCAATGGACAAGAGGGGGCTTGGGAATACGCCGCGGGCGTGAACTACTACATCCACGGCAACGATTTGAAGCTCCAGGCGGACGTGGTCAAGATCACCGAGGCGCCGATCTCAAGCGGGCCGATCAGCCTGGCGAACGTCAACGACGAGCCGCTGATCTTCCGGCTCCAGCTTCAGGTGGCGTTCTGACGCGCGGAGCCAGACGAGCGTAAGAGACGCTCGATTTCCGCGCAGATCGCGTGTGGTTCACTCATGCGACCGGGCCCGACGGAACGGCAGGCCTGCCAGCCTTCGTCGGGCCCGATCAGCGCGCAGCCGGCGTCACGAAGGAATGCGACGTTGCGCTGGACGGCGGGGTGTTGCCACATGCGCGTGTTCATCGCCGGGGCGAGCAGCAGGCGTGTCCCCGCTCCCAGCAGGAGCGTGCTGACGAGGTCGTCGGCGATGCCGCCGGCAAGTTTGCCGATGATGTTCGCCGTCGCGGGGGCGACGACGATCAGATCGCACGATTGGGCGAGGGCGATATGCGGGACCGCCGCACCGCCACGCCACATGCTCGTCGCCACCGGACGGCCGCTGAGGGCCTGGAACGTCGTCGGTCCGACGAATCGCCGAGCGGCCCGCGTCATCGCGACCGTCACGCCGCAGCCGCGTTGCACGAGCATGGACACGAGGGTGGCGGTCTTGTAGGCGGCGATGCCACCACAGACGCACACGAGTACCTCACGGTCGGCAAGACAGTCAGAAGGCGGGGAGGGCTGGGCCACGGTCGGGACCGGAGCGGGCGGCGTCAACCGCCGGGCTTGGACAGCTTGGACGCGTCGAAGTCGATGTCGATCTTACCCTGGGCGATTTCCTCGACGACGATCTCCATCTCGGTCTTGCCCGCGGGATCAACGAGCGGACGCGCGCCCTGGAGCAGCTCGAGCCAGCGTTTCTGGATCAGCGCGGTCAGGCGGAACCGGCCGCCGACCTTGTCGATCAGGTCGTCGCTCATGAGGGCTTCGATCATGTCTTGCGTATCTCCTGTTCGATGATTTCGAGCACCCGTTTCACCGAATCCTCCAGTATATCGTTCGTGATGAAGTATTGGTAGTAGCCCGAGCCCTGGGCAAAGGCGATTTCGCCGTCCGCTTCGGCCAGCCGTTTGCGCTGGATCGCTTCCGACTCCGTCTGGCGCCCCTCGAGGCGGGCCCGCAACGTCTCCATCGTCGGCGGGAGCACGAAAATGCGGATCGACTCCGGCATGCGTCGGGCGATCTGCGCCCCGCCCTGCACGTCGATCTCAAGGATGATGATCTCCCCGCGGGCGATGGCCTCCTCGACCGGCCGCCGGGGCGTGCCGTAGAGGTTGCCCAGGTACTCGGCGTACTCCAGCAGCTCGTCCTGCTCGATCATCCGCCGGAACTCCTCCCGCGATACGAAACGGTACGCCTGCCCGTCTACCTCGTCGCCCCGGCGGGGACGCGTCGTCACCGACACGGACCAGCGCGCGTTGGGAATCCGCCGCAGCAGCTCGTTGCAGATCGAGGTCTTCCCGGCCCCCGAAGGGCCGCTGATCACGACCAGTTTTCCCTTTTTCGGTTCGTTCATGAAAGCCTACCAGACGGGTCCCTGGGGGGTGTCGCGCAACTGGACACCGATCGCCGCCAGCCGGTCGCGGATGGTGTCCGCCAACTCGAAGTTTTTCGCTTTGCGGGCTTGTTCGCGAATTTCCGCGAGCAGCCCGATCAGGGCGTCCTGCTTGGATTCGTCCGCCCCGCCCATCGGCGCGGGCCACTCGAACCCGAGCACATCGCCCGTCAGGTGCCGCATGAGCGTGTCGGCGGCGGCGAGGTCGGCCCGGCCGACGCCGGCCTCGATCCACTGATGAACCTCGCGGGTGAAATCGAACACGACGGCGATGGCGGCGGCGGTGTTGAAGTCCTCGTCCATCGCCTCGCGGAAACGCTGCTCGATCTTCTCCAGCGTCCGGCGGACTTGCTCCGATTCGGGTTTTTCGGGCGCCTGCCGGGCGGCCCGCGAGAGCTCACGCACCGCGTCACGCAGCTTGTGCGAGCCGCTCTCCGCCGCCATCAACGCCGCGTTGGAGAAGTCGATCGGCTGGCGGTAGTGGCTGGTGAGGATGAAGTGCCGCACGACGACGGGCTCGAACGTTTTTTCGAGGTGCCGGGTGCCCTCGTGGAAAACCTCCTTGAGCGTGATGGCGTTGCCGAGGCTCTTGCCCATCTTCTGCCCGTTGAGCGTGCACATGTTGTTGTGGAGCCAGTAGCGGGCGAAGGGTTTTCCGGTGATGGACTGGGCCTGGGCGATCTCGCAGTCGTGGTGCGGGAACTTGTTTTCCATGCCACCGCCGTGGATATCGAGCGTCTCGCCGATGTACTTCTGGCTCATGACCGAGCATTCGAGGTGCCAGCCGGGGTAGCCCTCGCCCCACGGGCTGGGCCAGCGCATGATGTGTCCCGGCTCGGCCCGTTTCCACAGCGCGAAATCGGACGGATGGCGTTTGTCGGGGTTGATCTCGACCCGCGCGCCGGCCTCCATCTCGTCCACGCTGCGCCCGCTGAGCCGGCCGTAGTCGCCGAACGAATGCACATCGAAGTAGACCGATCCGTTGACTTCGTACGCGTGGCCGCTCTCGAGCAGTTTCTTGACCGCCTCGATCTGCTCGGGAATATGACCGCTGGCCCGCGGCGCGATGTCGGGACGCAGGATGTTGAGCGCGTCCATGTCCTCGTAGTAGCTGCGCATGAACACCTCGACGACCGCCATCGGGTGCAGCCCCCGCCGGCGAGCCTCGGCCACAATCTTGTCCTCGCCCGCGTCGGCGTCGTCGGTGAGGTGGCCGACATCGGTGATGTTCTGCACGTAGTTGACTTCATAGCCCGAATACCGCAACCAGCGCAGAATCGCGTCGAAGCTCACGTAGCTCTTGGCGTGCCCGAGATGGCTGTGGCCGTACACCGTCGGCCCGCATACGTACATGCCCACACGCGGCGGATCGAGCGGCACGAATTCCTCCCGCGTGCGGGTGAGACTGTTGTAAACCTTCAGCGCCATGACCTTCCTCGCCAACCGATCGGGATCATCCAGCGGCCTGGTGGCCACCGGGCGGCATTGTATCGGCTGGTTCCCGGCCGCGCAACCGCGGGCGCGGGCCCCAGCGGCGGGGCGATCAGGGAGTGGGCGATTGGCTCACGGGAGCCCGGCGGGGCTCGTCGGCCCGCCGCAGCGTGAAGAAGCGGATCACGACCGGATGGAGGGGCCGCCCGTCGCGGTCGGTGCTGACTTCACCCAACCGTCGCAGCGTGCGCAGGCTTTCCTCGTCGCTGGCTTGGCCGATCGCCGTGTACTTGCCGTCCAGCTCCGGCAGACGCGCCAGACAGACGAAGAACTGACAGCTCGCCGAATCGGGGTCGTCGGGCTTGTGGGCCATCGCGAGCGTGCCCGGCTGGAAGGGAGTGTCGTTGCATTCCGCCGGGACGAGTTTGCCGTCGGGCCGGACACCGCGCGAGGTGCCATCGGGCGAGCCACCCTGGAGGATGAAGCCGGGAATGATCCGATGGATCAACTTGTGATCGTAGAAATGCTGGCGGGCGAGGTCGAGGAAGTTCTCGACATTGCGGGGGGCCTTTTCATACAAGAGGGAAAATGTGACCTTGCCGTAGTCGGTCACGAGCACGGCCACCATCCGTCGTTCGATGCGAAACGCCAGCGTCGCGGCGACGCCTCGGTCGCCGAGTGGCTTCCATTCGAGGCGGTACTCGCCGGGATAGCGAAACATGCGGTCGAGCCGGGTGATGTCGATTTCCACGCCGAGCGAGGCGTGGGGCGCGAGGCGCAGCGTCGCGGGCTCGGCACCACCGGCCGTGGGCTGGGAACTGCGGAGCGCAACGGGTGCGTCCTTCTCGTATGCCACCGTCAGCGCCGGCTGGGCCGCGGTACCGAACACCAGTGACCGCGGCAGGGTGATTCCGCCCCCATCGCTTTCGGGTGCCGGCGCGACGAACTCGACGGGCTGCTCGGTCGGGTTGAACAGCGTAAAGCGGACGCGTATCGGCTCTTGCGGGAAATAGAGCGCTCGCTCCAGGGAAAGCTCGGCGCGCAGGCGCGAGGCGGCATCCGTGGTCGTGGCGGGCGGCGGAGTCTGGGCCGCGCCGACCGCCGCCAAAGCCGCCGACAAGAACATCACGATCAGGTGTCTGTGCATCACTCGTTTTCTTCCCGGAAGGTCGGGTCCGTATGTCGAGTTATACCGGCGTTCGCCTCGCCGGTTGCTACCGCCACCGATCCGGCGCGGGGCGATTCAGACCAAAGCTCGGAGTTCCAAGTGTAGCACGCCGTCGAGCTTGCGGATAGCGTCGAGCCCCTCGGCACTGGGGCGTTCGTCGAGGGCGATAACGCACCAGGCGGCCTTGGCGCCGGCGAAAACGCGGGCCTGGATTTCCTGGGCGTTGATCCCGTCGGCGCGAATGTGGTCCATGATCGCCGCCATCACGCCGACCGTATCTCGAAGCCGCAGGAGCAATTGCCACGTGGCAGGGCTGGATTCCAGCAGGTTCACGCAATTGCGGACCGTGCCGGCGACAAGAAACTCGCGCACGACCCGGACGACCTCCGCGGCCGTGGCTTCCCAGGCCTGCTGGGTACGGTCGGCGAGGCCGAACGTCGCCAATACGTCGGGCAGCTCGCCCAAGCGATTCTTGAAACGACCCGTATCGCTGCCGGTCAGTTGGGGAGCGCTCAGGTCGCAGGCGACGCGCAGTTTCCGGCGCGGAGCGATTTCCGCCAAAGCGTTCGTGTCCAGTCCCGCCGGATGTCCCGCGAACACGAGGTACGCGCCGGGGCGCATGTTCTCGAGGAACTCGGCGTCCACGAGCATCCCGTCCGCCTCCTGTCGGGGAACATGCGCTGCGATCATGTCGCTCTGACGGGCAAGCTCCCGCGGCCAGGAGCAGGCGCGGACACCATGTCGGCTCGCAGCGTCCTGCGAGAGGTCCGCGGCCCATACGAGCACATCCACATGACAGGCTTGCGCCCGGCGGGCCAGCTCTCGCTGGGCCGCGCCGAACCCGAGCAACCCGAGCGTTCGTCCGGCCAGGCCGCGGGCATCCCCCCCGCACGCCGGTCCCCCCACCGCGCCCCGGTCGAACACGCCGGCGAGTTGCGGCAGGCGACGATCGAGTGCAATCAGGAACCCGAGCATCAACTCGGCCACGGCGGCGGCGTCCTTGTCCGGACAGTTGCACACGAAGATCCCCGCCGCCGACGCTTCCTCGATCGCGATGTTTGCCGTGTTCGTACCCGCCCGGACGATCAACTGGAGCGAACGCCCCGCGCTAATCGCCTCGCGGGAAACGCGCGTGCGGCAGACCACGAGAATCGCGACGTCGCCGATGAGTTTTTCGAGCTGGGCGGTGGTCAGGTCGGGCTGATAGATGAGCTCTGTGCCGAGCGACCTGAGTTCGTCGAGCGCCGAATCCGGGAGCTTGCAGCCGACGAGCGTTTTCATGGGGCTCACACTTTCCTATCGTGCCGCAATCCTGACGTCCCCGTACACCGGGCTGTATTAGAACACTTCCGCCGGATTTCTCAAACCTGGGCGGATCGAACCCCCAACGCGCGTACGCGGGGCCGCCGCGTCGAAGCGCCAAGCGGCCCGGCCGCCGGTGCCGTACTGAAACGGCGCGGGCCATTCGCGAGTCCGCCTCGCGAGTCGCCCCGGCGACGCGCGGACCGGCCGAACCCGCTATGGTTCCAGAAGAAGCGTTCGCGCGTGGTCGCTGCGCAGCTCGTTGAGCGGGGCACGCAACGCTCCCACCGCCGCAGCGGGAAGATCGCGCTGGTTGATACGCAAGACCCGCGTGATGATCGCCTTGTGAGCCGCGGTGCGAACGGTTTGTTCGACCTGCCCCCACGCGCCTTCGACCCGCTCGAGCGCACCCGGCCGAGCCGCGGCTTTCCAACCATCGGGCCACGAAACCGTGAGGTCGATGCGTTCGTCGAACGCACCCACGAGCCGCGCCGGCGCGTGCCGCACCGAGCGGGTATGCGGAATGGACACGTCGCCGAGCGCCGGGTCGGTTTGTCCGAGCGTGAACGTCACCAGCCCCGCCGTTTCATCGAGCGGTCCGCCCGCGATCCGCAACTCGGCCTCGAACACGCCGCCGCCGAGCCGGCGTACCGTGAAATCCTCGACCTTGGCACCCGGCATGAGCCGGCCGACCAACGCCTCGAGCCGTCGGCGTTGCGCGGGCTGATCGTCGAGTTCCGTCGGCGGTGCGAACAAGCCGCTGCTGCGTACCGCGAGCTTGCCGGTGTAGCGCCGGTCGGCGCCGAGGTCCACCTGTCCCGCGATGTGGCAACGGCTTTCGTCCGCGTCGGTCCACGCCGGCAACGCCAGTCGAGCGAGCTTGTCGCCCTCGACGTAGATCGCGGTGTGGCCGGCCCAATGCCGATCACGACCGATGCGCCCGTGGCGCGGATGCCACAGTTGCGGGCCGTCGTCGCCTTGCACCAACAACACGTATGCCGCCACCAGCGCCGGCTGGGCCACCCGCGAATCCCAGCGCTCGTCGTCGACCAGCAACGCCGGTCGCGCCGCGACGCCCGCGGCACGGCTCAGCGCCAGCAAGGCGGCCGCGGCCTCGGCCGGCAAACCGTAGCAATCGCCCAGCGCAACGGACGCCTTCCGCGGCAGCGTGGGACGCCAGGTCACATCGAACGTCACGAAGTTGAACGTATCCGCCAGGTGCTTGTGCAAAGCCGCCAGTTTCTCGGCATCCGTCATGCAATCTTTCGTCCATTCCGCCGCCAGGTTGGTGACCAGCGGCGATTCGTCCGCGGCAGCGTCGATCGCGCCCAGCCGCCCGCGCACCCACGAGGCCTCATCGCCGGCGGTCGTGAACGCGAGCCGAACGCCGCGTGCCGGCCAGGGCAGCATTTGCGGTTCGTGCTCCGCCCCGGGCAGGTTGGCGAAAATCCATCGGTGCGTGCTGCTGCCATCGGTGCGTTGCTCGAAGCTGTAGAGGTAGTCGTCGTCGGATAGCCCGCTGACGATCGGCGAGAGGGCGC
>JALSRY010000569.1 GCA_026984555.1 Phycisphaerae bacterium | reverse complement strand
CAATACGCCGCGGGCGGACGTTTCGGCATCGTCGGCGTCCGCTAGAGCAGGTTCGCGGCCAGTTCCGCCAGTGGGCTGCGTTCGCCTTTGCGCAGCTCGATGTGGGCCGCGACCGTTTGCGACCGGAATCGATTGACCAGGTACGTAAAGCCGTTGCTGCTCGAATCGACGTAGGGGTTGTCGATCTGGTAGGGGTCGCCGGTGAGCACGACCTTCGCGGCCCGGCCCATCCGGGTGATGACGGTCTTGACTTCCAGCGGCGTGAGGTTCTGGGCCTCGTCGATCACCACCATCCGGTTCGAGATGCTCCGCCCGCGGATGTACGTCAGCGGCTGGATCTCCATCAATCCCGAGCGGATCAGCGCTTCGCAGTCGCGGCATCCCTTGACCAACCCGCCGGCGTCCATCAGGAACTCGATCGTGTCGGCGATCGGCTTCATCCACGGTTCGAGCTTCTGGCCCACGTCGCCGGGCAGATAGCCCAGGTCGCGGCCGAGCGGGAAGATCGGCCGGGCGACGAGTACGCCGCGATAGCGCTTTCGCCGCACGGTTTGCTCGAGCGCCGCAGCGAGTGCGAGCAGTGTTTTGCCGGTGCCGGCCTTGCCCATCAGCGTGACGAGCTTGATACGGTCGTCGATCAGCGCGTCGATGGCGAAGTATTGCTCCTTGTTACGCGGCTTGATGCCCCAGAGCGAGCCGTGGGCCTGCTGGAGCGGCACCACGCTTTGCCCGTCGGCGTCGGCCCGGGCGAGGACTGACGCCGGCGTGCCGTTATCGGACCGCAGCAAAACATACTCGTTGGGTGCCAAATGTTGCTCGGGGAGCGCCAGCCGACCAGATTTCCGAAACTCAGCGACTCGCTCGGGCGCCACCGCGCATTCGATCTGGCCGGCGTATAACTCCGAAAGCTGGGTGCGATCCGACGTGTAGTCCTCGGCCCGCAGCCCGGCGGCGTCGGCCCGGATGCGCAGGTTGATGTCCTTGGTGACGATGATCACGGGCGTGTCGGGGTCATTGGCCTGGATCCGCCGGGCGACCCGCAGGATTTCGACATCGGCGTGTCCATCGCCGGCCTGTAGCAGCCGGTCGGGCTCGCAGTAGACCGTGAGTCGGCCGCCGGTATCGAGCACGACCCCCTGCGCGAGGCTCGTCTTGCCGCGCAGCGAATCGAGCAGCCGCACCACCTGACGGGCATTGAACCCACGGTCGGTGCGTTCCTTCTTGAACCGGTCGATCTCGCCGATCACGCCGACCGGGATGATGACCGTGTTGTCGGCGAACTGGAAGATCGAGTGCGGATCGTGGATCAGGATGTTCGCATCGAGAATGTAGTTTTTCCGCATGGGGGCAACTATAGCGTCTGCGCGCGGGGGCGAAAAGCAGACGCGGCAGGCGCGTCAGCGGCTGTCGCGATCACGCCCGCGCGGGTTGTGCCGGCATCGCCGACAGGGTACGTCCGCCGCGGTTTGGCGGTGATCGTCGATCCGCGGGTGCGGGGAGGGGCACGGCGGAACGCGGCGACCAGCGATTCGCTCAGGCCGGCGGATCGGGCGGCGTCTGCGGGGGCGGTTGAAATGGAATCGGCGAAGCGGCCGGCCGACCATGCGTTGCGGAGGCCCACGTCCGGCGCGCCAACTGGGCCTGCTGGCGAAACACCTTCATGGCCCTGATGTACAGGATGATGCACAGAATCGAAAACACCAACATGGCCAGGCCGAAGAAGCACACCCCGGCCCCGATGATGGTTGCGCCACGGTTCACCATGACGACCATCCCGCCCGATCCCGACGCAACGCCGGCGGCGGGCGGGGAGCCCAGGTACCAGAGCGCCGCGATGCCGCCAATCACGGCGATGCCCCCGATCGCCATGCTGTAGCCCCAACGGATAAACTTCGCCCGAATGGCCAGCTTACGGTCCGGCACGCGCTCGGCGAGCTTCTCGATGTACAGATACAAGGCGTAGGTGCCGACGGC
>JALSRY010000568.1 GCA_026984555.1 Phycisphaerae bacterium | reverse complement strand
ATCACGGCAAGCGCGCCGACCACGACACCCGCGAAGTTGTACACCGCGAAGATCGTGCTGTACCACGCGGGTTCCAGCGACATGATCCAGTCAAAACTGGCGACACTGAGCGTCAACGCGAACACGACGATGAACAGCCCCGAAATACGCCGGCTGACGCACGTGTGAGCCGGATCGCCGTCCACATCCTGCCGGCGCGAAGCATGAACCAAGGCGGCCGCCAGCGTGATCCACAACACCAGACACACCAGCCCCCGCGCGACGAAAAACGGCCGTGCCAGCCAGGCTCCTTTGAAGCCCGCCCGGAGACCCTCATCCCCCGCCGCTCCCGCCCAGGGATACAACGCAGCGCCGAACAGCAGCACGACCGCGATCCCTGCCGCGCCCAGCGGCAACAGCCTGCACATCGCCTCGGGAACGCGCCGAATCGCAACCGCCCAGCCCGCGTTGCAGGCGTATTGCAACGCGATGAAGAACGCCCCGCCCAAACCCAGCGTGACCGCATAGAAACTCACGAGCAGCAGGTTGGCCCACGTCCGCTCCGGAGCGACGAACCACCCGACCACCAGCGTCGCCAGACCGATCAACGCCAGCCATTTCAACAGGCGCTGCTTGGATGCCGAAAGCTCGATGTCAACGGACGATGGCGTCATGGCCTCTTGCCTCCGGCGGCCGGCTTGCTGGACGAAACCGGACGCGTAGCGCTGCTGCGCCGCTGAAGCTCTCGAATGTGCGCAATCACGCACCAGCGGTCGCGACGCGAAAGCTGGGTGGCGTGCGACGGCATGTTGCCTTGGCCGTAGGTCACAACGTGGAAGATCTGGCCGTCCCGTAGCTGCCGAGCGTGTTTCGCCACCAGCGGCGGCGGCGGCGGGAAACCCCGCCGCGCGACCGGACCATCCCCCGCGCCGGTCGGCCCATGACACGGCTGGCAAAACGACGCGAACACGAACGCCCCCCGCGCAAGCACCTTCGGATCGTCGCCCACAAGCGGACTCCGCAGCTCACGCCCGGCGCGGGCCGCGTCCTCCGGCGTCGCCGCGTAGTGCAGCGGCATCAGGTCGCGCGGAATCGTACCCGCCGGCGGAGCCTGAAGCGTCTTGCCGTCCGGGAAGTTCGGATTCGGAGCATACGCGTCGTAGGCCACCGAGTGGGCCATGTCCGGCAGAAACTCGACGTTCGGCTGCGAAAAGTCCCGCCCCGCCGTCCACGTAACCAGCACGCACGCCAGCAACGCCAGCAGAAGCACGACATCGATCGGGCGCATGAACATCAGGTGGGCTCCTGTTCGTTGCGTTCCTCGACCAGAACGGCACCGTGCCGGGCAAACAATGCTTCCGCCCGGCCCAGGTCGAACGTGGCATCGGTCTCCTCGAGAACCAGCGCGAAACGGTCGTCCGTGACGCCCTCGACCGGCATACGCGCCCGCCGGCCGGGCAACAGCCCCCGCCCCGACAGAAACGCGAGGACCGTACCAATGCCGGCGAACAACACCATCACCTCGAACGTCACCGGCACAAACGCCGGCAGCGAGTTCCACGGCTTGCCGCCCACGTTGATCGGCCAGCTCTGCGCCGTCGTCCAGAACTCGAACCAGACCTTCAGCCCCGCTCCGAGCACCCCGAGGGCAAACGCGACCCACGGCAAACGCGACGGCCGCAACCCCATCGCTTCGTCGAGCCCGTGGACGGCGTAGGGCGCGTACACGTCCGCGATCGTGAAGCCCCCGTCGCGCGCCGCCCGGGTCACCGCGAGAATGTCCTCCTCACGCTCAAAAACCCCCAGCAGAAACCGCCGGTTCTCGCCCAACTCAGTGTGATTTGCGCCCATAGCTCAACACGCCCTTGACTTCCCCCATCGCGATCACGGGAATGAAGCGGCAAAACAGCAGAAAACACGTGAAAAACAGACCGAAACTGCCCAGCAACGTCGCGATCTCGATCGACGTCGGCGCGTAGCTCGCCCAACTGGCCGGCAAGAAATCGCGATGCAGCGACGTGACGATGATGACGAAGCGTTCGAACCACATGCCCACGTTCACGAACAGCGACAAAACGAACACCGCTGCGAAATTCCTCCGGATTCGCTTGAGCCAGAAAAACTGCGGAGCGATCACGTTGCAGCTCACCATGATCCAGTACGCCCACGCGAACGGCCCCAAGGCACGGTTCAGGAATACGAACTGCTCGTAGGGGTTGTTCGAATACGCCGCGATGAGAAACTCCGTCCCGTACGCCAGCCCCACGCAACTACCCGTAAACAGGACCATCTTGCACATCGCCCCAACGTGACGCTCCGTGATGTACGCCTCCAGCCGCATCGTCTTGCGCGCGATCAACATCAGTGTCAGCACCATCGCCATGCCGGAGAAAATCGCTCCGATCACGAAGTACGGCGGAAAAATCGTCGTGTGCCAGCCGGGCAGGACCGCGGTGGCGAAATCCCAGCTCACGATCGTGTGTACCGACACCACCAGCGGCGTCGCCAGACCGGCCAGCAACAGGTACACGGTCTCGTAGTGCAACCACGTGCTGTACGAACCGTTCCAGCCCAGACTGAAAAAGCCCATGATGCGCTTGCGCCAGATCGACCTCGCCCGGTCGCGAATCGTCGCCAGGTCCGGAATCATCCCCACGTACCAGAAAGTGAGCGAAATCAGAAAGTACGTGGATATCGCGAAAAAGTCCCACACCAGCGGCGAGCGGAAGTTGATCCACAGCGAGCCACGCATGTTCGGATACGGCGCCATCCAGTAGCAAAACCAGGGCCGCCCCATGTGGATCAGCGGAAACACGCCCGCACACATCACCGCAAACAGCGTCATCGCCTCGGCGGCGCGGTTCACCGACGTGCGCCACTTCTGCCGAACCAGGA
Organism: Phycisphaerae bacterium; assembly: GCA_026984555.1. GTDB lineage: Bacteria > Planctomycetota > Phycisphaerae > UBA1845 > Fen-1342 > JALSRY01. Next base: position 6,430 of record JALSRY010000568.1, on the reverse strand, counting down.
ACAGAACCGCCGAAATCAGCGTCCCCGCGTGGCCAATCCCGATCCAGAACACGAAATTCGTGATATCGAATGCCCAGCCCACGGTGTTGTTGAGTCCCCACGTGCCGATCCCGGTCGCAATCTGGTACGAGACGGCCATCACCCCGAGCAGCAACACCGACGACGATACGGCCAATGCCCCCCACCACATCGGCGACGGCGTGCCGTCCAGAACCCCGCAAATGTCACGTGTCACCTCGCCGGGCGTCTTGTTTCCGTCGATCAGCGGCTCACGCTCGATCGTACATGCACTAGCCATGGTCTACGTGATCCTCGGTCTGGGGGCGGTTGCGCACCACACGCAGATACCCAACCGTGGGGCGCACATTCAGTTCTTCCAACACCCGGTAATGTCGTCCACCGGCGATCAGACGCGACAGCCGACTCTTGGGATCGTTCAGATCGCCGAACACGATCGCTCCCGCCGGACACGACTGCTGGCACGCCGGCCGGATGTCCCCGTCGGCAAGCGCAACCCCTCGACGCCGCGCCTCGAACTTCGCCTCCTGGATTCGCTGTACACAGAACGAACACTTCTCCATGACGCCCCGCGACCGAACCGTCACATCCGGGTTGAGCGTCATGTTCTCGAGTACGTCGTTACGCGGGTAGTTGAACCAGTTGAATCGCCGCACTTTGTACGGACAGTTGTTCGAGCAGTAACGCGTGCCGACGCAGCGGTTGTACACCTGCTGGTTGAGGCCTTCTTCGCTATGAACCGTCGCCAGCACCGGGCAGACCGTTTCACACGGCGCGTGGTCACATTGCTGGCACATCATCGGCTGGTGCACCATGTCGGGCGTCGCCCCGGTGTCGGAGTAGTAGCGATCGATACGCATCCAGTGCATCTCCCGGTTGCGCCGAACCTCATCCTTCCCGACAACGGGTATGTTGTTCTCCACCTGGCAGGCGATTACGCATGCGCCACAGCCCGTACATGCCGTCAGGTCGATCACCATGCCCCAGTGGTGGCCGGTGTACGGGTGGTCATCGGGCCACAGGTCGTCCCGCCGTTCGTGTGCCGCGGCGTGCGGCCGGCTCGCCGCGTTCGCACGCAACGCCGCCAGTGTCGTCTCGCGGATGTTCTCCCGCCGCAGCCCCCCCTCCGGAGCGAGTCGTTGGGGAACGGTGATCGTGTGGTGTTCCTGCGTCAGCGCCAGCACGTGCCTTCTGCCGGTCGGTACCAGCCGAACCCGCCGGCCACATCGGCGTAACGTGCCGCCAGCAAACATCAACAGCGGCGCGGCGTTCGTGCCCACCAGCCCGTTTGGCCCGACCGTCGGCCGATCGTGAAGCCACGTCGGACCGACGTGCCCGAACCGAGCGGTCTCCGCGGCACCATAACCCAACGCCACCGCGACCAGATCATCGTGTTGTCCCGGCTGAACCAGCACCGGCAACTCGATGGCCGGCGCCGCCTCGTCCCCCGCCGGCTGGATCCGCACGACATCACCCTGCGCAACCCCCAGCCGCTGCGCCGCTCCCGGCGAGAGACAAGCGTAGTTGTCCCAGACGGCCTTGGTGACCGGATCGGGCAGCTCGTGCAGCCACGGGTTGTACGCGTGCCGCCCGTCGAACATGCCCACCTTGGCGTAAAGCGCCAGCGTCAGCGCGTCATCACCGGCGCAAACCGCACGGACCGGCTCGATTTCGCCCGCGCGAAACGCGCCCGCCGGCACCGCCTCACGCTGCACCACCGCGTAACCGTCGTGCAGCGTCCGCTCCCGGAACGCCTGGTCGGGCCACGTTTCGGCGAGCAGTTCACGCGCGCCGCGCGGCGTGCCCGACCACACCGCGAGACTTTCGACCAAAGCGCGAGTCTCGCCGAGCGGCGCGATGACCGGCTGGAAGAAACTCACGATCCCGCGCACCGGCTCGGCGTCGCCCCACGACTCGAGGTAATGGTGATCCGGACAAACGAAATGGGCATGGCGCGCCGTCTCGTCCATGCGGGCGGCGAAGCTGATCACCAGCGGCACCGCGGCGATCGCTTTCGCAACCGCCTCCCCGCCGGGCAGGTCCAACACCGGATTGACACCGTGAACCAGGAGCGCCCTCACGCGACCGCCGGCCAACTCTTTCAGCAGCGCTTGCAGCGCCGCATCGTCCGCCCGGTTCTGCTGCGACGGTGTTGCCAACTCCAGCGTCCGCCCATAGTTGCCCAACGCGTGGTTGATGAAATTGCACAGCACCTGCGTGGCGATCTCCTGGCTGCCGCAAACGACGAGGGATCGCCCGCGCGCTTCCCAGAGCCGTTCCGCCAGCCCGTCCACTTCCGCCACGGGTATCGCCGACTCGCCGCCCGCACCGGCACCGGGCGCCGGCATACCGGCCAGCGCCGCGACGCGGACTGCCAGCCGGTACAGGATCGGCCGCACGGCCTCCGGCGCGATGCAGTAGCGTTTGTCCGCTTTCCCGCCGGTGAGCGAATAACGCGACTCGAACTGGACGTGCTCCGAGAACGCGGCGGGATCACCCTCGGGCTGCCGTCCGGCTCGATAACCCGCGGTGAATTCCACTGGGGAAATCCACGTTCCCAGAAAGTCCGCTTCGAAGGCGACGATCAACCGCGCCCGGTCGAACCGATAGTGCGGCAACACCCGCACCCCGTGCGTCCGCGCGTGAGCATCCAGAATCGCCGAGCACGAAAGCGGTTCATACGTGATGTGGCGGGCGTCCTCGAACGACGCCAGGAACGCACCGATCACCCGTGCGGCGGTCGGGCTGGCGATGGTCCCGCTCAGAAACCGGACCGCCCCGCCCTGCTTGCGAACCGCATCGAGCCGCGCGGTGATGGCCTTGTCCACCCCCGCCCAGTCGGTCTGCTTGCCCCCCTGCACGGGATGCCGCAGCCGGTGGCTGTCATAAAGCCCGAGGATCGACGCTTGGCCGACGGCGCACAGCCCCCCTCGCGACAGCGGGTGATCCGGGTTGCCTTCGAGCTTGATCGGGCGTCCGTCGCGGTTCTTGACCAGCAGACCGCAACCCGCGGGGCAGGCGCCGCACGTCGAGGCATACCACGTCGCGCGGCCGGGCACGACGTCCTCGGGTTGCACGAGGAACGGAATCGCCTTGTGAACCGGCGCCCGCGTGCAGCCCGCGACCAGCATCCCGCCGAAACTGAAACCCGCCGCCTTGAGGAATCCGCGCCGATCGAGCCCCTTCTCCGCCGGGTCCGGCACTTCGGAGAACTCATCCCCCGCCGCTTCCATGTACGCGCCGGCGTCGTCACGCTGCCGCAGGCTCATCCAATATCGTTTCCTCTGCTTCTCGGACATGGCCGCCGCAGGCTCCTAGTAGTGACAGGTCGCGCAGTCGGTCGGTGCATGCACCCGCCGACCGCCGACACCGATTGCATTGACTTTTCGATGGCAGTTCACACACCACCCCATCGCGAGGCTCTCCACCTGAAATACCCGTTCCATCGTCTCGACGGCGCCGTGGCAGCGCTGGCACGCGACGCCGGCTGTGATGTGGGCCCGATGGTCGAAGTACACGAAGTCCGGCAGGTTGTGCACCTTGATCCACGCGATCGGCACGCGCGCCTTGCCCGGAATCGGCTTCAGGTCGGCATCGAGCGCCAGCGCGTCGTAAATCTTCTGAATCTCCGCCGACACCACGCGCCGCGGTTTGCGCTTCTCCTGCTTGGCTTGTTCATCCTCCGCCCGGATCGCTCCCAGCGGCGCCGTCACGAACCGGTGACAGTTCATGCAGATACTCGCGGCGGGAATCCCCGCGTGGCGACTCGTTTGCGCAGCGTAGTGACAATAGAAACAACTGATCTGAAGCTCACCCGCGTGCAGCCGGTGGGAAAACGCGATCGGCTGCCGCGGGGCGTAACCCTGCTGATTGCCCGGCAGGCGCATCCCGTGATGTCCGGCCAGCAGGGCCCCCAGGCTGAAAAGCAGGCCCACGGCGAGGACGATGGTCACAATACGGTTTCGCATGGTGTTTCTCAGCACTTGATTCGGACACGTCCCGGGCCGGCCCCCGCACCCTACCCCGCGGCTCGCCAACCCCGACTGCCCAAACGGTGTCGGATCACCGAACTAGACGTCTGAGCTTCCTTGCGCTGCCTGCCCCGCCGCAACAACACCCGCTCTCACCTCGGTGCTGGCGTGGGCCCGCTTCAGAACGCCCGCGAGTATCAGCGAGCAGATCGCAAGCAAGATGAAAATCACAAAACCACGGGCGTAGCCGATCGTCCCCAGATTGCGCACGAACAGCCCCATCAACGGCGGAATGGCAAACCCGCCGAATGCGCCGAGCCCTCCGACCCAGCCCGCCGCGCCGCCCACCGCTTCCGGTACTTCCTGGGGCACCATTTTGAAAACCGCTGCGTTGGCCACGCCCATGCCGATGCCGAGCAACACCACCCCGGTCACGCAGACCGCGAACTGGTGAGAAAGCGTCATCAGCGCCGCACCGACCAGCATGGTCAGCAACGAGAGCACGGCGGTGTTTTCGCCGCCGATACGATCCGCGACCGAGCCCCCCGGCACCCGAATCGCCGAAGTCAAGATCGAGTACAACGCCGTCAGGCCCCCCGCCATCACGCTGCTCACGGCGAAGAACGACTTCCAGTACGTCGGAAACCACGCCGTCAACGCGATAAAGCCGCCGAACGTGGTGAAGTAGATCACCACCAGGGCCCACGTTTTCCAGGTACGCGCTGAAATAGCCAGCGTTGCGGTCATGCTGCCGGCGGGAAAGAGCTCCTGCCCGCGTTCCTGGGCCACCTCCCGCGCCTCCGACGGTGTGCGGCCCCGCTTGAGCAATTGGAAATACCACGCGTTGCGCCCCGTGACGGCGTACAGCCACGTGCCCGCAATGAGGAACAACAACCACGCGGAATACGAGCCTGCCAGCCCCCACGCCGCCAGCGCCAGCGGCAGGAGAAACGAGAACAGCCCCGGAGCCAGGTTGCCTACGCCGGCATACGTACCCAATGCCCAACCCTGCTTGCTCTGCGGAAACCAGTACGACACCTGGCTGATGCCCACGGAAAAGGTCGCGATACCGCAGCCGCTCAACACGCCCAGAAGCAACAGCAACGGATACAGCGACTGGCTCAGGTGATCCGGATACAGAAAGAACACCACCGCCCACAGCCCGCCCATTCCCACAATGGACAATATCAGCAATACCAGAAACGGCTTGCGCCCCCCCGTCGTGTCCACCCATGCCGAAAACGGAATCCGCAACAGAGACCCCGACAACGCCGGCGCCGCAACCAGCAAGCCCACCAGCACCGGGCTCAGCGACATCACTTCCTTGAACTTGCCGGCCGTCGGCCCGAACAGAGATACAGCCGCGAATCCGACGAAGAATCCCAGCGTCGCGCCGAACAGGCCCGCATTCGGGGTGCCTCGGGTATCTGTCATGACCATGTGCTCCAAGGTTTCTACCTGGCCGAACGTCCGCGGGCGCCGGGTTGCCAATTCCAGCGCACCACCTGCGGTTTGCGCCACAGGTACGGGTTGGGAATCACGAGAATGTGCACCAGCCGCGTAAACGGGAAAAAGCCGATCACCAGCAACGCATTGACGATGTGCAGCTTGACCACGAACGGCATCGCGACCACGTAGTGGATTTCCGGATTCAGTTTCAGAATCGACCATACATACGGCGCCGCCGACGCCGCGAACCACGACGAGCCCCACGGGTGCATCACCGCGATGTACACCCCGCTGACCGTCTGCACCAGCAGCAACGCGTACAAGATCCAGTCCGACGTGCTGGTCACCGTCCGGGCCTTCACGTTGCTCAACCGCCGCAGGATGACCGTGGCCAGCCCGACCACCGTCAACACGCCGAAGATCAGCGCGCAGATTTCCAGCATGTAGAGCCGCACCGGCCGGGCGTTCCACCCCAGCACCCAGCTCGGCACCAGAAACGCCACGACGTGCCCGATCAGGACGATCAGGATCCCATAGTGAAAGGGAACCAATGCCCAGAAATGCTGCTCATTTTCGAGAAACTGCGACGAAAGCGAGGAATAGGTGAATTTCTGCGCGCGGTAACGCTGAATCGTAACGATGAAGAAAATCGCCAGCGCCACATACGGCGCGACCGCGAACAGCAATTGGTCGAGGTATTGTTGGGCCGTGTCCATTTCTATTCCCCATCCAGCAGAACCAGCGATTCGTTATGGCGTTGCATCACCGGCAGTGGAACGGCCGCATCCCGCGCCGGGCCGAACCGCGCCGCCAATACCTCCCGGATCGCCCGCAACACGCCCTCGAACGGGTCGTCCTTGCCCCGAAACGCCGCCAGCATCCGATCCACCGCCGGCAGCACGCACGTCGCCGAAAACGCCCGTGCCTCCTCGGGCTCGAGCCGCCCGAGCAGCGGCAGAACGTGGACCAGGTGATCGGGCAACTCGGTCGTC
>JALSRY010000567.1 GCA_026984555.1 Phycisphaerae bacterium | reverse complement strand
CACAAGATCGGCATCGCGTCGGAGCGGGTCGTCGAGGTCATCGACTTCTTCCACGCGGTCGGCAAGTTGCACGAGATCGTCGCCATCCCGGCAGGCTGGAGCAGTTCCGAGCGAGCGCGCTGGGTCAAGCGCGCGCGGCGTCGCCTCCGTCGTGGTGACGTCGAGGCAGTGCTCGCCATGATCGATGCTCTGTGCGTTGGACGTCGGGCGAAGAAGGTTCGGAAGCACCGTGGCTACTTCGCCGACAATATCCCTCGTATGCAGTACGCCGCCTTCGAGAAGGCCAAGGTCCCACGCGGCAGCGGGGCAATCGAGAGCGCCATCCGCCGCGTCGTCAATCAGAGAATGAAAGGCAACGGCAGCTTCTGGCTCGAATCCAACGCCGAAATCATGCTTCTCCTGCGCAGCTATCTCAAGACCGGTAGGATTGACGCGCTCTTCGATTGGTCGATAGCCACGGCGGCACCTTGGTGGAAGCCCGAACTGGCACCCAGCCTACTCGAACAGCCAAAGTCCGCGGCATGGCGGATGTTTCGGGCGACCTCAAATCGTCACCGCGCCCGGAGGGAACTCACGAGCGGCTCGACGACGCCGTACGATGAGAGCGGAACCGTGCCGAACCATTGGGACGGGCGCTCGCGGGGAACCCCGTTCATGCGGACTACACCCTGCGAACTCGAAATCCCAGGTCGCCGAGAAATGCCGGCGGGCGCGATCCCAAAAAGGGGTCGGATTCGGCGCTCTTCCGCGTTGACTGGCTGCGCGAGCTGCAGACTCCCGCGGTGTCGTAGGTGCGCGGAATCTAGTGGTTTTCCGGCACCACTCGACGAACCCCGGCGCGGGGTGATCTCCTTCGGTTGCTAACACCAGAGGGAGATTCCCATGCCGAGGGACCTACAAGAGCAGATCGAACAGACGCTACACCAGTTCGCGGACCTCGTCGAAGAGGCGCTACCGGACTGGGTTGGGGCGCGCGACCCCGTGGCGTTCCGAGCCATGGAGCTGACGGTGGCCCGCGTAACGCGGGAGCTGGCCGACGAGATCGTGAGTGCCGTTCTGCGCGAAAGCCTCGCCGATCCGAGCTTCCAGGCGCAGACGTCTCAGGCCGCCCGATCGAGCGGCCGGCTGCGCAATGGGGGAAGGCGCGAGCTGACCGTTCGGCTCTTGGGTGGCGGACGGGTTGGCGTGTGTACGGAGTATCTGGGGCCCGACCGGCGCGGGAGGGTTGGACGACCACGCAAGAGTCGTGGCAAAGGGGGAGGGGGTCTCTACCCTGCGTTGGCGGCTCTTGGGATCTGTTTTGGGGTGACACCGGCGTTGGGAGCGGAGGTATGCCGTCAGGTCGCCGATAGCGACTCGGTGCGGGCGGGTCGCTCGGCGCTGGCGCGGCGCGATATCGATCTGGGTCACAAGCAGACCTTGCGGATTGTGCGCTGCTTCGGTGCTCGCGCGGTCGAGCAGCGCTCAGAGTGGCTGCATCAGGCTCGGGAACGGCCGCTGGCCTCGGGTCTGCTCGCGGGCAAGCGTGTCGTCGTCGCGACGGACGGTGGGCGTGTTCGAGAGCGCTGTCCGAAGCGACGCGGACGCCCCCGCAAGAACGGTCATCGCGCCTACGACGCGCCCTGGCGTGAGCCGAAGCTCTTCACGATCTACGTGCTCAATGCCGAGGGGAAACTGGAGCAGAGTTTCGCCCCGGTCATCGACGGGACGCTGTCGGACGCCGATGGGTGCTTCGAGATGCTCGTCGGCTACTTGCGGGCCCTTGGCGCCCACGAGGCGAGCGAAGTGGTTGTCGCGGGTGATGGGGCTCACTGGATCTGGAACCGCGTCACTGCCATGGCGCACAAGATCGGCATCGCGTCCGAGCGGGTCGTCGAGGTCATCGACTTCTTCCACGCGGTCGGCAAGTTGCACGAGATCGTCGCCATCCCGGCAGGCTGGAGCAGTTCCGAGCGAGCGCGCTGGGTCAAGCGCGCGCGGCGTCGCCTC
>JALSRY010000566.1 GCA_026984555.1 Phycisphaerae bacterium | reverse complement strand
GGCGGCGGCCGGGTTGGGGTGGATCGGGAAAAACACCCTGCTGATCGACGCCCGACTCGGGTCGTACCTTCTGCTCGGCGAGTGCCTCACGACGCTCGAGCTCGTTCCCGATGAACCGCAGGTCGACCACTGCGGAACGTGTACGGCCTGCCTCGACGCCTGCCCCACGCAAGCGTTTCCCCAGCCGTATGTGCTCGACGCCTCACGCTGTATCTCGTACCTCACGATCGAACATCGCGGCGATATTCCGCCGGCGTTGCGCCCGCGGGTCGGCGACTGGGTCTTCGGATGCGACATCTGTCAGGAAGTGTGCCCGCACAACCGGCGCGCCCCCGATGCAACCGATGCTGAACTGGCGGCGGACCTGGTGCCGGGCCGGTTGCCCCTGCACGAGCTGGTGGCGCTTCGCAGCGGACAGTACCGCCGGTTGGTACGTGACACCGCGTTACGCCGGGCGACGCGGAACATGCTCCGGCGCAATGCGGCCATCGCGCTGGAAAACACCCAGGCCTCATCGCGGAAGATCCCGTGAGCATGCCGGGCTGTCCCCACGCTGCGCGGAAGCTGGCGTGAGGTGGATGATGGGCACGCGGTCGCATGGCGGGACTTGGCCGGGTCGGCGGGGGACACCGAAACGGGCGTAGTACGAGGGCAATCCCCCGGCCGGTGTTCAACGTGTAGGTGCCCACGGGAGGCGCAGCGTCTTCGCGCTGGCCTCCTGGCTGTGCGACAACCGGGTCATGCTTCAGCCGGCTGACCGCGCAGTAACGTGTTGGCATGATCGGCGATGTGCGTAGCGGCTACGCCGCAGTAGTCCAATGCGTCGTCGGGCGAGAGGGTGGATTTGGGGATTCGCCGACACGCCAGGGTTTCGAGGCGCAGGCCGCCGACCCGGGCGGCGACCCGGGCGACGATCGGCCCCAGGCCGGGATAGTTGTCTTCGACCACCAGTGCTGTCGCGCCGGCACGCCGGATGGCCTCGGCCAGCTCGTCGCCCTGTACGGGCAGGCAGTAGACGTCGATGACGGCGGCGCGGACGTTTTGGCGAGCCAGCAGGTCGGCGGCTCGCAAGGACTCGTGCACCATGTAGCCGGCGGCGATCAGGGTGATGTCTTCGCCCTCGCGCAGAACGTGAAAGCCGCCCGGCTCGAACGAAGAATCCGGCTCATAGAGCAAGGGCACGTCGGGCCGGTGGGTGCGCATATAGCACATGCCGCGCAACGAGGTCATCAGTCGCGTGCAGTGATACGCGGCGACGGCGTCGGCGGGGTGGAAGAACCAGCACAGCGGGTTTTCCCGGTCGTCGCCGGGGACTCCGGAAAACGCCCCGAAGTACGCCACGTCGAGCAAAGCCATCTGGCTGGGGCCGTCGGCGGCAAGCGAGATGCCCGCGTGCGAGCCGACGAGCTTGATATTGGCCCGCGAGATGTTGGCCATTTCGATCTGGTCGTAAGCCCGCGCGAGAAACTTCGCGAAGCTGTTGGCAAACGGGAGGCAACCCGCCGCCGCCAGGCCGACCGCCGCCGAAACCATGTTCTGCTCGGCGATCTTGCATTCGAAGAACCGATCGGGGTGATGCTTGGCAAAGATGTTCGAAAACGTCGAGTTGCTCACGTCGCCGTCGAGCGCGACGACTTGGGGCAGCAGGTCGCCGGCGACCTTGAGCGCCGCGCCGTATGCCCGGCGCGTGGCCAGCTTGCCCTTGGCCAGCGCTTCGCCGAGACCGGCCGACTCGATCGCTTCGGCGAATGGCGGCCAGGACACCTGCGCCGGGTCGTTGCGAGCAGTATCGGCGGCGGGAGGCGGGGGAGGCGGGCCGTCGAGGGTCGTTCGTCCCGTGGTGTTCCCCGCCGTCTGGTCAAGTGTGCGATCGAGACTGGCAAACGCTTCGTCGAGCTGCTCGGGTTTGAGCGGCTTGCCGTGCCAATTGCTGCCAATCATCAGGTCCACGCCCCAGCCCTTGACCGTGCGCGCCACGATCGCCAGCGGGCGGACCCGCTCGGTCTCGATCCGCACGA
>JALSRY010000565.1 GCA_026984555.1 Phycisphaerae bacterium | reverse complement strand
GCGTTGCCGATCTTGGGTTCGACCTTCTGGCCGCTCTCGACCACGTCGCCGGCCTTGAGCCCCAGCGGCGCGAGGATGTAGCTGCGCCGGCCGGGTTCGTACTCGATCAGTGCGATGTGGCACGAACGGTTGGGGTCGTACTGGATTTCGAGCACCTGGGCGGGCTTGTCGTCCTGGAGACGCTTGAAGTCGATGATGCGGTAGCGTCGCTTGTTGCCACCGCCGCGCTGCCACGCGGTGATCTTGCCGTGGTGGTTGCGCCCGCCGGTCTTCTTGAGGGCCACGGTGAGCGATTTCTCGGGCCGGTTCTTGTGCCGGTGGGTGATTTCCGCGTAATCGTTCACGCTGGCGTTGCGTCGGCCCGGCGAGGTCGGCTTGTAAATGCGAATGCCCATGTCCAGCTATCCTCTTGGCGTCTGCCCGGCAGTTCCTCGAATCAGAACAGGTCAATGTGGCTGTCGCGGTCCACAACCACGACCGCCTTCTTGGTCTGCCGCGTGCGGCCGTACCGCCAGCGGTAACGCCGCAGTTTGCCTTGCTTGTTCGATGTCCTCACATCCAGAACCTTGACGCGATAGAGCTTCTGGATCGCGTCCTTGATCTGGGCCTTGTTGGCGTCCGGGTGGACCTCGAAGCTGTACGCGCCGCCGCGGTCGCCCGAATGCTGCGAGGCCTGGTGCGTGCTCTTTTCGGTCACCAGCGGTCGAATGACAACGTGATAGAGATCCATCGCTACACACCCACCTTTCCGGCGGCCAGCGACTCACGAAAAGCCTCGAAGGCCTCGCGGGTGAAGACGAGGCTGCGCCGCGAGAGGATGTCGAACGCGTTCAGGTCCGCCACGTTCATGATCTCGGCTTTGGGGATGTTGCGTCCGCTTTTGTACAACATTCCGTCTACACCTTTGGTGGCGAAGACGCAGCCGCGGTCCGCTCCGATCGCCCGGAGCATCGCCGCGAAGCGCTTGGTCTTGGGTTCCTCGAACGAGAGGCCCTCGACGATCTTCGCCGCGTCGGACTGGAGTTTGGCCAAGACGGCCTGGTTGCGAGCCTGACGCCGCATCTTCTTGGGCATCGCCTGGCGGAAATCGCGTGGTTTGCGCGGAAAGGCGTTGCCACCGCCACGGCGAACCGGGGTGCGGACCGTACCCATGCGGGCGCGGCCGGTGCCTTTCTGGCGGAAGAGCTTACGGGTCGATCCCTCGACTTCGCCGCGGGTTTTCTGGGCGACGGTCCCCTGGCGGCGATTGGCGTGGTACATCACGACCGCCTGCTTGAGCAGAGCCGCGTTGAGCTCGCCACCCAGCAGGGCTTCGTCGATCTGTTCCTGGCCGATCTGCTCGCCCGACTCGTTGTATACCGGTACGTTCAACATAGCGCAACTTCTGTTACGAACGCGTCTTGGATTTCTGGACGATGACGTAGCCGCCGTTGGGGCCGGGGATACCGCCCCGGATGAGCATCAGGTTGTGCTCGGCGTCCACGCCCACGAGGGCCTGGCAACGGATGGTGCGGCGGGCGTTTCCCATGCGTCCGGCCATGCGTTTGCCTTTCTTGATCCGGCCGCCGCCGAGGTCGGTGGCGTGGCCGTTGATGCTGCCGGGCGAGCGGTGTTTGCGCTCGACGCCGTGGGAAGCCGGCTGCCCGCCGAAACCGTGTCGTTTCATGCCGCCCTGGAAGCCTTTTCCCTTGGTGGTGCCGATGACATCGACGTACTTGACGTCGGCCTGCTCGAAGAGCTCGACCGTGATCGTGTCGCCGACGGCTTTGTCGGTGGGTTCGCCGAGGCGGATTTCGCGGACGAACCGCTTGGGGGCGGACTTGGCCTTGCGAGCGTGACCGATTTCGGGCAGCGTGGCCCGGTGCGGTTTGACGTCATCGAAGCCGAGCTGGACGGCATCGTAGCCGTCCTTCGAGTCCGAGGACTTGACCTGGAGAACGACGCAAGGGCCGGCCTCGACCAGCGTCACGGGGATCCGCGCGCCGGAAGGGTCGAAAACCTGCGTCATGCCAACTTTCT
>JALSRY010000564.1 GCA_026984555.1 Phycisphaerae bacterium | reverse complement strand
GTAACTCATTTCGCACAGCAATGTTACGAGCACTCCACGCCGGCGACGCGTCTGGCACGCGATTTGCGATGTTGTGCGTCGGGGCCACCAGAAAGTGGTGAAATGAAGGTGAATGTATTAGGCCTGAGTGGAGGTAGCGCCATGCTTCGCAACGACCTGATGAACCCGTTCAACGAATTGCGACAGGAGATGACCAGGCTGCTCGACGCGTTCGGTGCCGGGATGTTGCGGCCGACGCTGATGACGCGCGAGGTGTTTCCGGCGCTGAACATCTGGGATGCGGGCGACCGGATCGCGGTCGAGGCCGAGGTGCCCGGAATCAGCAAGGAAGACCTGGAGGTCTACGCCGCTGGCAACGAGCTGACCATCAAGGGACGCCGCAAACCGCTCGAAGGTGACAATCTGGTCTACCACCGCCAAGAGCGCGGCACGGGCGAGTTTACGCGAGTGGTCACATTGCCGGTGGAGGTGAATGCCGACGCGGTCGAGGCAGTCGTGCAGAACGGAGTGTTGACGATCCACCTGCCGAAGGCGGAGGAAGCCAAGCCGCGCAAGATCGCCGTCAAGGCAAGCTAGCGCGACCTGGAGCGCGGGAACAATCATCGGAGACGACAAACGCACGAAGCGGAGGTGTAGCGATGGCCGACGAAACCGCAATGCAGAAACGCGAAACGCAGGACATCAAGCCCGAGCGCATCCGCAGCGGGCGGACCTATGTCCCGAACGTGGACATCATCGAGCAGAACGACAAGCTGTTGCTGCTGGCCGACCTGCCGGGAGTGCGCCCGGACGATGTGGAAATCAACTACGAACGTGGCGAACTGACCATCCACGGCAAGGTGTCGCCGCGTCAGGATCCCGAGAATACCAACTACCTCCTGCGGGAGTATGGTGTGGGTGACTTCTACCGATCGTTCCAGATCGGCGAGGGTGTCGATCACAGCCGGATCGAGGCGGAACTGCACGACGGCGTACTGACGCTGACGCTGCCGAAGTCTCCGGACGTGCTGCCGCGCAAGATCGAGCTCAAAACCCAGTCCTGACGCGAGCGCGAGCCGAGGGAACGCAAGCGTGATGGCGTGCAAAAAAGAGGAGGTGCGTCATGAACCTGATTCCCTGGAGAAAGAAGCGCGAGCATGAAATCGAAACCACGCCGGAGAACGCGATCGTTCGGTTCCGGCAGGATATGGAAAACCTGTTCGAGCGGTTCTTCAGCGATCCGTGGGGCTTCGGGGGCCTGAGCGGTTTCAGCACGGCGCTGGCGAGCCTGCCCCGCACCGATCTGGCCGATTCCGAAAAAGAGGTCACGGTCACGATGGAACTGCCCGGGGTGGACCCGAAGGACGTCGACATCAGCGTTACCGGAGACCTGCTGACCGTCCGTGGCGAGAAGAAGGCCGAAACCGAAGAAAAGAAGAAGGATTACCACTACGTCGAACGGCAGTTCGGCACTTTCCAGCGGACGGTTCGGCTCCCCAGTACGATCGATCCGGAGAAAGTCGACGCGACGTTCAAGAACGGCGTGCTGACCATCCGCATCGCCAAGCACCCGGATGCCGTCCCACGCAAGATCACCGTCCGCAACGCCTGAACCCGACCCGCGAGATGCCGCCGCGCCGTCGCTTTCGGCTGACAGCCGGCGGCTTCGTCGCGCCCCGGCACATGGGTCACGAGCGAGGACCGCCCAGCGCGAACATCGTGGCGTCGCGAACGTAACGGTATATCGAGGTGCCCGCCGGCGCGAGCCGGGCCGACGGCGGCCACGCACGCCCCACGGGGATCCCGGCCGACACCACGCGGCCAAGCGCGACAGGAGGTGAAACATGCTCGAAACCATGTTGATACTCTGGACGATGCTGGCCTGCCTGGTCCTTTTCGGGATTGGGATTTTCGCCCTGCTGGCGCCTGGCGGCCAGACCGGGCTTGCGACCACGCTGATCCTGCTGGCGGCGGCTCTGAGTTACGCCGCGATCGTCGGCGGACTGGAAGAATGGGGGTGGCGACACCGTAGCAGCCGCAT
>JALSRY010000563.1 GCA_026984555.1 Phycisphaerae bacterium | reverse complement strand
GATTGGGCGGGCTTGGCGGCCTGGCCGTCGGCGGGCGGCTTCACGCGCGGCGTGGCGTTCTCCTTCGCCTTCGCTTTCGCTGCGGCGTCCTTCGGCTTGCTGCCGTCCGCCTCATACCGCAGGCGCTGGGCGCTCTTGATGTGCACCCGCCGGCCGGTCTTGGTGTTCGTGGCGTTCCAACCCTGCCGGCTGTGGACGCTGTCGATGCGGACCGGCACAAGCCGGTCGCTGACCTTGGCCACGTAGACGTGTCCGACTTTGACTTCGTTCTTCTTCATCGCGTTGCTCCTGTAAACGTCGAGCCGCCCCATGCGGCCCGGGCGCTGGGGCCCGCGGCGGCGGGCCGTCGCGTGCGGGTCGCTCAGTTCGAGCGGACGATCGTCACCTGGAACTCGCTGCCGTCGGCCAGGCGGACGACCAGGCCGCGGTCGCGCGTCAGCAGGCCGGTATCGGCGAACGTCCTGACCGAACACCCGGCGAGCTCGGGGACTTCATCTTCGTCCACGCACTCGAGCACGGATTGCAGCCAGCGTTCGAGCTCGGCCGCGTCCGTGCCGCGCGCCTCGGCGCAGTCGCGGCACAGCCGCTGGCCGTCGATGCGTTTGCACTCGCCGGCGACGATCGTCTCGCCGCACTCGTCGCAGATGCCGTCCGTCTGGTTGACTTCGTGCCAGTCGATCACCGTCTTCTCCTTTGCATCTCGCCGGCCGCCCCATGCGGCCCGGGCGCTCGGGTCCGCCGCGTGGCAGGCCCTCGCGTTCGGGCCGCGGTTACTGGCGTTTGCCGGGCCGATAGCGCGTCCCGCAGTTGGTGCAGTGCACCGTCGTGTCGGTTTCCCACACCAGGTGGTCGGTGTTCGTCTCGCCGCAGCGCGGGCAGCCGTCCTCGGGCGCGACGCGTTCGGGGTCGAGCTCGGTGACGGCCGCCTCGTAGCCGGCCGAGTAGGCCTCGCGCAGGGCCTGCTCGACCTGCCAGACGGCGACGTCGTGGAAGTCGAGGTGGTCGGCCCAGCGCCGTTTGAGCGTCGGGATGTTCAGGATCGTCTTGGCGATCGCTGCGAGCTGCGTGTCGCGTTTCGTCGTAGTGCTCATGGTGGGCTCCTCTCTTCACGCGCTGGCGTGCGTGCGTTCGTATTCGCGGATCGCGTCGGCCGTCAGCAGGACGACCCACTTGCCCTCGGGCGTGATGGCGTACAGGTCCGCCCCGGTTTCGGCACACGCCCGCCAGGCCGCGTTGAACGCGCCGCTGAAGCTGTGGTACGTCTTGCGCTGGCCGGTGACGCGGTAGCCGTCGGCCACCTTCCGCGTCGCGATCCGCTTCGTTCGGTTCCGCCTGGTCGTGTTCATCGTCGTCTCCTGCGCATTTCGTACGCCCCATGCGTACAGTCACATGAAGCCGACGGGTGGCGCGGGAAGCAAGGCCAGTTGGCGAGTAATTCCAGGAATTCTTGCAGTTCTTGGCGGCAGCTCCGAGTCGGCCCTGAAGCGCTCTCGGCGTGGGGCGGGCCAGGCCGCCGCGACGACCGCCCACGTGGCCACACGGGGCCCACGCTTGGCCCGTGTCGCGACGTACGGGCCAGGCTGGCGTGGACGTACGCCCGCGTGGCCCAGACGCCCCCGGCGGGCGAGATCGGGAGGACTGCGGCATGACCGGCGACAACGACACGCGTTCGGCTACCCGAACGGCGGCCGGGAGACCGGACCCGGCCATCGGCAGCGCGAAGTTGAACCCGACGGCGCTGTCGCTGCCCGACGCCGCCCGGCTGCTCAGCGCCGCCGGTGGCCAGCGGGTGACGGTCAACATGCTCGAGGCCGACATCGCCGCCGGCGCGCCGACCAACCCCGACGGCACGCTCAACCTGGTTCACTATGCTGCGTGGCTGGTGAAACAGGCTGTTAGGCCGTTAGGCTGTTCGGCTGTTCGGGATGCGGCCGGCGACGATTCGCGCGGTGCAGCCCGCGCCTGCGGGAATCCCAACAGCCTAACAGTCGAACAGCCTGACAGCCGGCCGGCCGGAGGCCGGCATGAT
>JALSRY010000562.1 GCA_026984555.1 Phycisphaerae bacterium | reverse complement strand
AGCGCTGCCTGCTGTGTTTACCCCGGACGAGGGGTGCACCGCGCAGGGCGGAATTGCTCGGCGGTTTTCGGTTCGCAGCCGCCCGCCACACGCGTTCATCCGGCGTCCGTCGTTCGTCGCGGACGACCACGGGGCCGGCGCGGGTTGTACGACGGGCTCGCGGGTCGGGCGGGCCTTTCCGTGCTTATCCTTTGGCGGTCGCGGCTGCCCCGGCCGATCGCCGGCGAACTCCGGCAACGTGCCGCACCGCCGCGGTCAGGTCTCCCCGCAATCGGCGCCGCCACGCGACGCACCAGGTCGCCAGGTGACGGTAACAGGCGATCCGCTGGCGGGTGGTGATCGGCGCGCGGCCGACGATGCGCAGGTACTCGCGCAGGATGCGCCAGCAGGGGAACACGAGTCGGCCGGCCTTGGTCGGATCGAACCAGCTCGTGTAGGCGTGATAGTCCAGCACCATCGCCATCGACTGTGATTCGTGGCTGCGCGCGAGGAACAACGGTTCCGGAGATTCGTGCAGACGCCCGCGCAGTGCGAGATCCGCCAGCAACACGCCGTCGCCGTGCGCATAGCCGCCGATCAGGTCGGTGTGCCGGAGCACTTCCGTGCGAATCAATCCGAAGATCTCGTAGCACTTGTGCCCGCGCAGGATGCTCGCGAACCGCCGGGCCGGGTCGGCGCCGTCGCAGTTCAGGTCGAAATCGTACACGTCGAGCGGGTGGCCGGTCTCGTCGATCCGGCGGGTGCGGGTGGTGGCCAGCACGATCGCCGGGTCGGCGTCGAGCACCTCGACGCAGGTTTGCAGGAACCGCGGCGCGCAGCAATCGTCATGCGCCGCCCACTTGAAGTATTCCCCGCGGGCCAGCGGCACGATGCGGTTGAAGTTCGCCGCCGCCCCGAGATTGTGATCCGCTCCGAGGTAGCGGATGCGGCTGTCGCGCTCGGCGTATCGCCGGCAGATTTCGGGCGTCGCGTCGGTACTGGCGTTGTCCGCGATGATCAGCTCGAAATCGCCGAGCGTCTGGCCCAGCAGCGATTCGAGCGCCGTTTCCAACAGCGCCTCGCCGTTGTACACCGGCAATCCGATGGTCACACGCGGTCTCATGGGTTTCTGCCGAACAAGGACGCGCCTCACGCCGCCGACTGGGCCGGCCGCCGCAAACCAACCCGCTCGGCCAGCAGCCGCAAATCGCGGCGTTCGTGCGGCTGGAGACAAAAAACGAGCAACACCACTACATAGACGAAAGCGCCGATGGCGAACGCACCGGCCAGCTCGATCCAACTCGTGGGCCGCAGCACGTACCGGGCGGCCAGCCAGGCCGGCACCGCGGCCACCGCCGGCGCGCAGCCCAGCAGGACCGTCTCGCGCCACCACCTGCGCCAACTGATTCCCGAAAGCCGGATGCCCAGCGGCATGTAGAACGCTTGCGAGCCCACCGCCGTGATGAGCCCGGCGAGCGCCGCACCGACCGCCCCGAGGCCGGCGAACCCCACGAGGTAGATCGACAGCACCACGTTGACCACGTTGCGGCCGATACTGATGAGCGTCAGCCCGCGCAGCTCGTTGCGGGCTTCGGCGATCGACGGCAGCAGCAGGCTCGTGAAGACGAACGGGTACTGGGCCAGCAGGATCGTCATCACCACCGCCGCCCGGATGTACTTCGGCCCGGTGTAGAGCATGAAGAACTCGTGGGCGAAGATCATCAGCGGCACGCCCGCCAGCAGCGAGGTCCACAAGCCGTAGCGGTTGCCGCGGACATAGGCGTGGCCGATGCGGCTGTCGTCGCCGGTGGCGTGGAGCGCCGTCAGCACGGGCGTCAGCGGCCCGCGGGCCAGGTGCGCCAGCGTCGCGATATGGTAGAAGACCAGGTTGCCCAGGTAGAAACAGGTGACCTGTACCGCGGCGGCCGCTCCGCAGAGCTTGTTCAGGATGATCGGATCGGCGGCGGCTCGCAGGCTCTCGGCGGCCTGGTTGCCGAAGTTCCAGGCTCCGAACGACGAGACCGCGCGGGCGATCTTCAGATCGAACATCC
>JALSRY010000561.1 GCA_026984555.1 Phycisphaerae bacterium | reverse complement strand
TCTTCTCCGCCAACATCGACAACGAGGCGTCCTGGCCGCTCCAGGAATACCGCGACGACCTGCCCCACTGGACCAGCTATATCGCCGGTGTGATCGCCATGCTCCGACGCCGCGACCTCGCCATCGGCGGCTGCGACCTGTTCGTCACCAGCACGATCCCCCCCGGCGGCGGGCTGTCGAGCTCCGCCGCACTCGAAGTGGCCTGTGCCCTCGCGCTCGCGCGATACGCCCGAACCACGCTCGACCCGCTCGACCTGATCGACGTCTGCCGCCAGGCCGAACACGAATTCGCCGGCGTGCCGTGCGGCATCATGGACCAGTCGGCGTCGCTGCTCGCTCGGGCCGGCGCCGCCCTGTTGCTCGACTGCCGCTCCCGTGAAATCCGGCACATTCCCTGCCTCATCGACGGCCACGCGTTCGTCATCGCCGATACGGGGGTTCGCCACAAGCTGGCCGCGGGAGAATACGCCCGCAGACAGGAGCAATGCGCCCGCGCGGTGGCGCATCTGCGCCGGTGCCACCCCCACGTTCGCGCCCTGCGCGACGTCACCCCCGACATGCTCGATGCCCTCTCCGACACGCTCGACCCCGTCGCCGCCGCCCGCGCTCGACACGTCGTCACCGAAAACCAGCGCACCCGCGCCGCCGCCGAGGCCCTCCGCAACGGACGACTCGCCGAGTTCGGCCGGCTGATGGACGCTTCCCACCGCTCGCTGCGCGACCAGTACCAAGTCTCCTGCGCCGAGCTCGATCAACTCGTCGAGATTCTCCGCCGCGTCCCGGGGGTTCTCGGCGCACGGATGACCGGCGGCGGCTTCGGCGGCTGCGTCGTCGCCCTGGTGACAGAGCAAGCCCGCCCGCAAGCCGAGCAGGCCGTCGCCGCCTGCTACCACCCCCCCGGCGGCGAAACCGCCCGCCTCGTCGTCACCCGGCCCGGACGCGGTGCATCGCTCGAATCCCCCTGACCCGACCGGCGCACCCCAAACCGCTCACAGATTCCCCCGCCGGGCCTGCTCCCGCTCCAGCGATACGAACAACGCCTTGAAGTTCCCCACCCCGAAACCACGCGAACCGTGACGCTCGATGACTTCGTAGAACAACGTAGGACGATCCTGCACCGGCTGCGAGAAGATCTGGAGCAGGTAGCCGTCGTCGTCGCGATCGACCAGGATCCCCAGCTCCGCCAGCTCGTCGATGTCTTCGTCGATCGCGCCTACGCGGTCGCGCAGCGCCTCGTAGTACGTATCCGGCACCCGCAGAAAATCGATGTTCCGCTCGCGCAGCCGGCGCACCGTCGCACAGATGTCGCCGGTCGTCATCGCCACGTGCTGCACGCCCGCGCCGCAATACGACTCGAGGTATTCGTCGATCTGCGACTTGCGCAAACCCTCCGCCGGCTCGTTGATCGGAAACTTGCACTTGCCCGTGCCGTTCTCCATCACCTTGCTCATCAACGCACTGTACTTCGTCGAAATGTCCGCGTCGGTGAAATGCGCAAGCTGCGTAAAACCCAGCACGTCGCGGTACCAACCCGCCCAGAACTCCATCTGACGCAAGGGCACGTTCGTTACGATGTGGTCGATCGCGACCAGGCCGGCCGACGGGGCGGCAGCGGAAACGTCCA
The DNA here is from genome assembly GCA_026984555.1 of Phycisphaerae bacterium. Lineage (GTDB taxonomy): Bacteria > Planctomycetota > Phycisphaerae > UBA1845 > Fen-1342 > JALSRY01. The sequence continues at coordinate 7,908 of JALSRY010000561.1, read as the reverse complement.
GCGCGGCGTAGCCCGGCGCGAAAACGCCCCGGTACTCCGAGCGCTGCACGAACTTGAACACGGTGTCGCCGGCATAAGCGATGACGCCGGTGGTCAGCTCCCCATGCTCGTCGGCCACCGTCTGCGCCGGTTGCAGAATCGTGGCGCCGCGGCCACGCACCACGTCCATCGCGGCCCGCGCGTCCCCGACCTCGAGCGCGATGACCTTGACACCGTCGCCGTGCAGGGCGCAGTGCCGCGCGATTTCGTGGTCCGGTACCAACGCGGAGGTCAGCACGAACCGGATCTGCCCCTGCTGCATCACGTAGCTGGCGCGATCCCGAACGCCCGTCTCCAACCCCAACCGCGCAACGGGGGTAAAACCAAACGCCTTCTCGTAAAAATGGGCCGCCTGACGAGCGTTGCCCACGTAGAACTCGACATGGTCATAGCCGCGTATCGGCAGCGGATCGTGGACGGACATCGTGGGTCGTTCCGGGTTCTTCCTCGATGCGTCTGGGCGCGTTCCGTCGGCCCGACCGCGGAACGCCACGCCCGCCGGGAGGAGGCCGGCGGCCGCACGGCTGATTATGCCGCCTCGCCGCGCCGGTGACAATGGTCACGCACCGCCCCCCTCCAGACCGCTATAATGAGTCGAGCGAGTCGCGTTCGGGCAAATCCGCTCAGGAGTCTTTTCGTGCACCACCACAAGCTGCAAGCTCTGGCGATCGCGCTGTCCCTGTGGGCTGGCACCGCGCCGGCGCGGGCCACCTGGTCGATCATCATCGTCGACCGCCAGACCAACGAAATCGGCATCGGGTCGGCCACCTGCCTCACCGGCTTCAACCTCAAGAAGTTCCTGCCGATCGTGCTCGTGGACGTCGGCGCCGGCGCGGCCCAATCCGCCATCGACACCCAGGCGCTCAACCGCCGCCGCATCCGCGATGACCTCCTCGCCGGCCTGCCCCCCGCCGCCATCCTCGCCGACCTCGAAGCCCACGATTCCCGACATCAGACCCGCCAGTACGGCATCGTCGATACCCGCGGTCGGGCGGCGACGTTCTCCGGCAACCGGAACGGTGCCTACGCCAACGGCCTCACCGGCCAGGCCGGCTCCCTCGTCTACAGCATCCAGGGCAACGTCATCACCGGTCAGCCCGTCCTCGACCAGGCCGAGGCCGCGATCCTCAACACCCCCGGCGGCATCCCCGAAAAGCTCATGGCCGCGATGGAAGCAGCCCGCGATATGGGCGGCGACGGCCGCTGCTCCTGCGCACCGGCCGACCCCACCGGCTGCGGCTCGCCACCCCCCGATTTCGAAAAGGCCGCCCACGTCGGATTCATGATCGTGACCCGCCGCGGCGATGTGGACGGCGAGTGCAGCCGCCAACGCGGCTGCGCCAACGGCACCTATTACATGGCCCTCAACGTCAGGAACCAGAACACCGACGACCCCGACCCCGTCTTCCAACTACGCGACATGTTCGATGCCTGGCGCGCCGACCTCACCGGCGTGACCGACGCCGTCGAATCCACCGTCACCCTCACCCCCGACCACCTCCTCAACGACGCCGCTTCCGGCGCGACCATGCGCATCGAACTCCGCGACTGGCAGGACCAGCCCGCCACCGGCGTCAACCTCGTCACCGTCATGCACGATCCCGACGGCAGCGCCGGCAGCAGCTCCATCGGAGACGTGACCAGCCTCGGCAACGGCGTGTACGAAGTCACCCTCACCGCCGGTACCCGAGCCGGCGTGGACCGCCTCGCGGTCCGCGTCTCCGACGCCCTCGGCGAGCGCTTCCTGATCCCCAGCACCCGGCTCGTCGTGCAGGACCGGCGCGCGGACCTGAACCACGACGGTACCGTGGACACCGACGACCTGCGCATCCTGCTCGATGCCTATGCCGCCGGTCCCGCGGGCGACATCGACGGCGACCAGCGGACCGACCTCCGCGACCTCGTGATTCTGCTCGCGTCGCTGTGATTCGCCCGCGCGGGGCTCGCCGACCACCCAACCCGCATCCGCCGGCGCGATGGTAGAATACGCGCATGGCTACCCCCGAAGACCCGTCCGTGTTCGACGAGCCGCAGTTCCACGCCGACGCCGCGCAACCCGATCCAACCGAGCAACGCGCCGCGGAAACGTTGCGCCGCCAGCACCAGCGCGACCCCGAGGCCGACCTCAACCAGAGTGTGTTCGACGAACCGAACATCTTCCCGCATCGCGATCACGCCCCCATCGACCAGGACTGGACGTGCAGCCATTGCGGCTACAACCTGCGCGGGCTGCGCACGGGGGATCGTTGCCCCGAGTGCGGTCACATCGAGCTCTACACCCCCAGCCCTCCCGAAGCCCCCAGTTACCAGAGCTGGCTCCGCTTCCACATGGCGATGATGACGCCGAGCCGTGGCTGGAAGGTCAGTATCATGGTGGCACTGCTGGGCGGCGTCTGGGCGGTATTGGCGGCTTCGAGCGACGCGTACGCTCCCGCGATGGTAACCCGCACGGGGATCCTGCTGGTCGTGGTGTTCGGCCCCACGATGGAGGAATCGCTGAAAGTCGGCGCCGCGCTGCTGATCGTGGAAGCGCGACCCTACGTGTTTCAGCGGTCCGAGCAGATCTGGTTTGCAACACTCGGCACGGCATTGGGTTTTGCGATCATCGAGAACATTCTCTACCTGAACCTGTACATTCCCAACCCGTCCGTGCCATTGGTGATTTGGCGCTGGACGGCGTGCGTCGCGCTGCATATGGGCTGCACCTACGTCGCGACGCGCGGGCTGGTGCGCGTCTGGAAACAGGCGATCACCGAGCTGCGCGCCCCGCGCTTGTCGCTCGGCATGCCCGCCCTGGTCACCGCAATCGTCCTCCACGCCTGCTACAGCGCCGCCGTCGCCTTCTACTCCTTCGCACGCTGAGGACGGCATCGATTCGGCAAACGTGTTTCACGTGAAACACGTTTGCGCGCCGTCCGCCGTGCCTCGCCGCGACCGGCTCACTATGATGCGTGGTGATGCGCCGAATGCGGATGGACATCTTGTTGCTGTGTGGGGGCGTTGCAGCGGGTCTGACACTGGTTGCGCCGGTGGCGTGGCTGGTGGTGCTGACCGATGGACTGCTCGCCGCCGCGGTCCTCGCGGGCGCGACGGGCTGGGGTGCGTGGCCGGTTTCGTGGATGGGCTTGGGTCGGCGGCGTGGGACGGTGCAAATCTGTGTGGCCGCCGGTCTCGGGCTCGGATGGCTCGGCACGGTGACGCTGGGGCTGGGGGTAGCGGGCGCGTTGTCACGACCGCTGGCGTGGGGATTGCTGGCCACTGGCGGCCTCTGCGGCCTCTGGCGCTTGGCCCGCCTGAAACCGGCTGAACGCGAATCCCTGCCGGCGACGCGCGCCGATCGGCGTTGGGGGACGGCGACGGCGCTGCTGCTGGCTGTGCCGCTGGTCGTCACGCTGCTCGGTGCGACGTTGCCCCCGGGCGTCCTCTGGCCCGAGGAGGCTTTCGGGTACGACGTGCTCGAGTATCACCTCCAGGCGCCGCGCGAGTATTACGACGCGGGCCGCATCCGTTTCCTGCCGCACAACGTCTACGCCTCGTTCCCCGAGCAGATGGAGATGTTGTACCTGCTGCTGATGTACCTGGACGGGGGGGCGCACGCGGCGGCGATTCCGGCGCAGTTTCTGCACGCCGGCTGCGGGATTCTGGCGGTGCTCGCGCTGGGCGCGTGGGTGGGACACCGGCGGGGACGGGTCGTCACGCTGCTGGCGGCGGGCGCCACACCCTGGCTGGCCTACCTCGGCTGCCTCGCGTATGTCGAAGACGGGATGGTGCTCTTCGCGGCCATCGCGGGGGGATTGGCGCTCGATACGCTGCGCGCCGAAGAGCCCGGCGGAGGTTGGCGGGCGGCGCTGACAGCCGGACTGTGCGCCGGGTTGGCCGGCGCGTGCAAGTACACCGCAATCGCGATGGTGGCGGCCGCACTGGGAATCGCGTGGGTGGTGACCATGCGGCGGGGATGGAAGACCCGGCTGCGGCTCGCCGTGGTATACGGTGCGGGCGTGCTGGCGGCGTTGTCGCCGTGGCTGGTGCGTAACGCCGTGCAAGCGGGAAACCCCGTGTATCCGTTCGCGTATTCGTGGTTCGGCGGGCGGGCGTGGAGCGCGGCACAGGCGGCGCAGTGGAGCCGGGCGCACCGCGTGCCGGAGGAGTTCGACTCGCTCCGAGGGCGCGTGCGGCTGGGATTGGGCGAGTTGCTGGGGCGCACGCAGGCACCGGGGAAGGGCTACGTGCCCAGCCTGTTCGGGGCGGCGATGCTGCTGGCGGGAATCGGCGGATGGATCGCGGGCCGGGGCCGCGGACGAGCGATGTTGCTGATCTGGAGCGGGCTGATCGTCGCAATCTGGCTGGGCTTGACGTTCGTCCCCGGTCGGTTCGCGGTGGTGCTGGTCGTGCCGCTGGCGTTGTTGGGTGGGATCGGCACAGCCGCGACCCGCGGGGCACCGAGAAGCAACGTCGATGACGAAGGTGCTCGGCGACGGGCGGGCGTGGGGCGATCGGTCGTGTTGCCGGCGGTGGTGCTGATCGGGGCGGCGATCGGCGACGTGACGCTGGTGGGTCGCTGCCGAACGGCGGCGGAATGGTTTGCGCGGGCGCACGGCGGCGTGCCGCTGGTGGCGGCGATCGGGCAAACCCAGGCGATGGTGCGATTCTGCCCACTCAACGAGGCCCTTCCCGACAACGCCTACGTCTGGCTCGTCGGCGATGCGCGCGCGTACTACATCACGCGACGGTTGCACTATACCGTGGTCTTCAATCATGATCCGTGGGTGGAGCTCGCGGCGGGTGGAGCGCCGCCCGCGGTGTGCCTACAGTGGCTGCGGCATCGCGGCGTGACGCACGTTGCGTTCGCGTGGGAGGAGATCGAGCGGCTACGGCGCACGTATGGGTTTCCGGCGATCGTCACGCGCGCGTGGGTCCAAAAGCTGGAGCAGGCGGGGTTGGAGCGTGTCGAGCCGGACGAGTCGTTGCGACGAAGCGGGTACGACGTGTACCGGGTGGCGGGGGCCGGCTCGTAACCGCCCGGGAGGAAGCCACAGGCCAGCGGGGGCGGCTGGCCTTCGAGTGGTTGGGAACGCCGGCCAGCCGCCCGGGTGCTCGACTGGTACGATGTGACCGGGGCATGGCGTCACCAGCCCCAATCGAACCAGTCGACGTACCACACGTCCGTGGCGTAACTGTCCTCGTACCAGGTCTCGTCGTAGGTGTCCTCGTAGTACACGTCCTCGGTATAGTAGCCGGGGCTGTCGTAGTAATACGAGTCGTCGTAAAACGAGTAGCCATAGTCACTTTCATCGCAGCCCGCCTGGGCGAACAGTGCGGCGGCGAGCAACAGGGTAGCAGCAAGTCTTTTCATGGCAGGCTCCTGTGTTTGTGTACCATGCGTCTTTTTTCCGCCGGGGGTGCAATTGTTCCGGCAGTTCGCTGGTTTGGACGAGCAGGGGGGAGCGGTTATTCACGCGCGGAGGCGGCGGGGAGCGTCGCGGGACGGCGTTTGTGGCGGCTTGGGATGAGGTTGGATTCGTGAGACGACGGTGGCGAAATCGCGAGAGGGCAATTATCGGACAGTTGGCGGGGCGGGAGTTTTTGGGTTGTTCGGCGAAAGTCAACGTGATAAGCTCGTATGTGTGAAGGTCGTCGCGACGCGGGGCGCCGGTGCAGGTCTTCAGGCGACCGGGGCCCTGGGGGGCGGCGCAACGGGGAAAGAGCGAGGGGAGGGAGTTCGCACCATTTTCGTGCATCTCCACGCGCGATACGTGCCGAGCGGTTCGTGTATGACGACACTCGCGACCTGATGCGGGTTGCCGGGCTATGGCATGCGCGGCGGCTCCTTGTCGGGTCAGCTTGCGCGTGGCGTCTCTTACCGGGAGCCCTGGCGCTGTTGACCTCAAGGTTGGCGGGCAGATCGCATCCAGTGTCCCGCTTGGCCAGCGTGAGATGAATTGGGAGCTGCGGCGGGGCAGAACGCCGCGAATACCAGAAAGGAGTATCAACCCCATGTGTACCAGGTACCGTACAGTATTGGCCGCGTTGACGGTGGCGGCGATCGTGATGATTCCGCCGGCGTTGGCGCAGCCGGTGGCGGATTCGGAGGTGGGAGATCAGGTTGCCACCGTGACGATTGTTCCCCCGTCGGCGTTGGAGGACACCGCGATCGTGGAACAGCGGATGCGGGCGAACCCGATCCAGGAAGTCAGCGCGTTGCCGACGTTGCTCAAGGACAATGCCGCGGAGCCGGAGGTTTTTCGCACGACGGTGGATTTCTCGCTGCCGGACGACGAGACGGGCTTGCGCGGGCTGGAGCAAGGCTGGAATTGTGGCAGTTCGGGTGCGGGTTACCCGCCGGACCCGACGATGGCGTGTGGTCCGTCGCACGTGATCATCGCGAACAACGTCTATTTTCGGATCTACACGAAGACGGGGACGCAGAACCTGCAATCGAGCTGGTCGTCATTCTTCTCGAGCGTCAAGCCGTCGAGTACGTTTACGAGCGATCCGAAGGTGATTTACGATCCTGACAGCGGGCGCTGGTTCATCATGATCCTGGCGATTCGCGGCTCGGACTATCATAGCTGGTACTTGCTGGGCGTATCGGACGACTCGGATCCGAACGGCACGTGGATGAAGTACGCGTTCGACTCGACGCTCAACGGCGGCACTTCGACCTCGACATGGTCGGATTATCCCGGCCTGGGCGCCAGTGCCGACGCGATCTACATCACGGCGAACATGTTCTCGCAGACCACGTTCGGGTTTCGCTACGTCAAGCTGCGGGTTTTTCCGAAGCAGCAGTTGCTGGATTTCAACACGTCGATCACCTGGTCGGATATCTGGAGCATCACGGATCCCGGCGGCGGAAGCGCGTTTGCCATGCAGCCGGCGATGCACTACGGCGCGGCGCCCGAGGCTCCGTTCCTGGTCGATACGAACCCATCGTCCAAGGTGAGCGTGTTCGGCGTGAACGATCCTCTCGGGTCGCCGTCGCTGACCAAGAAGTCGGTGACGGTAAGCAGCTATTCCTCGCCGCCCAACGCCGAGCAGCCCGGCGGAAACCCGAAGCTGGATACGATCGACACCCGGGTGTTCAACGCCGTCTACCGCAACAGCAAGCTGTACTTCGCGCACAACCGCAGCCGTAACAACAACGCGGCCGCGAAGTGGTATATCGTGAGCACGGCGAGCTGGCCGTCTTCGGCGTCGCTGGTAGCCGAGGGCACGGTCAACGACAACACGGTGAACCAGTGGTTCCCGACGGTGGCCGTCAACGCGAACGACACGCTGGCGATTGCTTTTTGCCGGTCGAGCACGAACGAGTACGCTTCGATCTATTACGCATACAAGACCGCCAGCGGCACGATGTCGGACCCGCTGCCCATCAAGGAAGGCACGGCGCACTACAGCGGCGAGGGTGGTTCGACCGTCCGCTGGGGCGACTACACGGGTACCGTCGTCGATCCGGAAGACGATCTCTCGTTCTGGCATTACAACGAGTTCCCGCATCCGAGCTCGAGCAGCCAGTGGCGTACACACGTACACCGTTTCACCACCAACGACTGCGTTCCGCCGGTCATTACGCAGCAGCCGCCGGTTACGCAAACGGCCTGTCAGGGCAGCAATGCAACCATCAGCATCAGCGTGAGCACGCCGGGCGTGTCCTATCAGTGGCGCATCGGCGACGCGGACCTCTCCGACGACGGATCGCACATTTTCGGTGCCACCAGCAGTACACTGACGATCGTGAACGTCACCGCGGCCGACGCGGCCCCGGACTACAACTGCGTGGTGTCCGATCCCAACCAGTGCACCACGACGTCGAACGATTCCGAGCTCCTGGTCGATACGGATGTCGCCAACATCCTCAGCCAGCCGCAG
>JALSRY010000560.1 GCA_026984555.1 Phycisphaerae bacterium | reverse complement strand
ATCTACCAGGTCGCCGGCTGGCTCCACCTGCTCACGCGGATGGCCTTGCGCGACCGGATCGCGTTGCGGAACCGTTGCGAACGCCACGCGGACCATTTTGACTGGACGCACCTGAACAAGCACTATCGCGCTGCGCACCTGATGGCGTTCGAGAAGTTCTATCCCGAGTTGCGGCTGCCGGCGCGGGACGAGGACGACTGAGGCCGACGGCCCGGCGCAACGCGCCGGCGCCGGCAGGACGCGCGGCAGAATCGCGCAAGTTCGGCCGCGAAATTGCCGATAATCTCATCGTGCTCTTGGACGAAGCTCCGGCTCTGGATTACAGGGCCTGGGTCGGCTCACGTGAGCCGGCATGGGGGAGCCGGGGAGGTTTCCATTTCTCGGACTGGCAAAAGGAGTTTGATCATGTCTCGTCGTACCCATCGCGGATTGTGGGCCGTCGGCGCGGGGCTCGCCACATGTCTACTTGGCGGGTGCCCCACGACATTCCAGGTCACGTTCCCCACGGCACTCCAGACGACCTCGCAAGACTTCGATTTGGCCAACGGCAAGATCAGGATTCGCGTCGTGTTCAACAAGGCCGTGGACATGTCCTCGCTGGACCCCGGCAACAACGTCATCCTGGTGGCCGAAACCACGAACAACGCGGACATTACGATTACCGCCGGATCGACCGGCGCAGACATCATCATCACCACCGTCGATGACGCGTCCAGCCTGCTGACCTACGACCCGGACGGCTTCTTCTCCTTGAAACTGCTCGGTTCGGGATCGAATCCGATCAAGTCCGCCGACGGCGACGTGCTCGACGGGGACGAAGACGGAACGGCCGGCGGCGACTACGAGACGGGGTTCGTGGTCATCGGCTGACGGGCCCGCGCCATCGACCGCGTCGCCGGACGACTCCCCGGGTCGCATCGGTCGATGATGCCGAAACCGCTTTCGGCTTTTCTCGGGCAGGGCTCTGAATTCAGCGCTGCAATCGGGCCGGTCGATAGCTATACTGAGATGAGAGAAGACGGTTATGGATCAACCCCTGCGTTGTTCGATCAGGGAGGTTCATTTGCTAGAACCGTTACGCTAAACCCAGGGAGGCCTGGTAGTCGCAACCCCGTCGGCAACGCCTTCTGCGCGTGAGGTCGGGAACGACAGGGGCCACCCACCTGAGAGATGGGTTTTAGCAAACCACTCCCGCCGGCAAAGGTGGGGGTTGCTCCGGAACACGGCGACGGGCGGTCCCAGTGGCGCAAGGCCTCGGACGCCCGTTCGCCTTTTTTCTGCGCCCCCCGGGCGATCAATCCACGGGATAGTCGTTCAGAATCCAGTCACGGTCGGGCTGGAACATCGCCACCAGCTCGTCCATCTCGGGCGTGAAAGCCTGGAAGTGGCCGTAGAGGGGCGTGAGCTCGTGGGCGGCGGCGGTGTCGCGGCTCTCGCCGAGCTTCATCATCCGCCAAATCGCCGCCGCGGCGCCGCTGCGATCCGCCCCGCCCTTGCAGTGCACGAGGATCGGCCCCTCCGCCGTGCGAAACGTATCGTACAACGTGAGGAGCTCGGCCCGCGGGGGCAGGGCGTGAGCGCTCATCCGCACGTTCACCAGCCGCACCCCCAGCTCATCGAGGGCGGCCTTTTCGTTGTCGTACCATTTCTGGCCCGTGTTGTCGCCCCGCAGGTTGATGACCGTCGCGATGCCATACGTTTCGACGACCAGCTTGAGCGTCTGGGCATCGAGCTGTGCGGAGCGGTACGCCTCGCCCGGCTCGATCACGTGGAAATTGTCGGTGGGTCGCAACGGCGTGAAACCGTCGTACACGCCCAGCCCACAACCGACCAGCGTGACGGCAGCCGAAACGGCCATCGCCACACCGGCGAGTCGTATTCGTTGTCGCATGTGTGTTCCTCTCGTGGCGGGTCGTCCGGGGCGCGCATGCTCCGGACGTTCCGATCCGTCGGCCCAACGGATGTCGCCGGCCCGCTGGCCGACAACGTCAGATTGCTACATTATACATCGCAACTGTCGCGTGGGAGCATCATGAC
>JALSRY010000559.1 GCA_026984555.1 Phycisphaerae bacterium | reverse complement strand
CGATATGGGCGGCAGCGGCTCGGGCGCCACGCCGCGAACCTTGCGCCACAACAACGCGGCCTCGATCACCATCCAGATCTGAATGATCGTGATAACCAGCCCCAACCCGAACAGCACGTAGCGGTGCGCGTGGAACCAGTGCGGCAGGTCGTACATCATCACCCACGCCGGCAGGATAATCATGATGACCATCGGCCCGACCAGGAACCACACCGGGCGGTTGTGACGCAACAGGAAGAATGCGATCACCAGGAAGGACAATCCCGCCAGCAACTGGTTGCTCACACCGAAAATCGGCCAGAGGATCAGCCCGCCCGAGCCCGGGCCGGCCGGGCCGGCGATCATCGCCAGCGCTCCCCCTGTTACGACCGCGATCGTCGTGGCGGCGTACTTGTTGGTCAGCGGTTTCAGCCGCAGCGCGCTCATCAATTCGGTAATCACATAGCGTTGTAAGCGTGTGGCGGTGTCGAGCGTCGTCGCGGCGAAACAGGCCACGAGCACGGCCATGATGCCGATGCCGAAGGTGATCGGGATACCCACGGTGTGGAGCATGTTGGCACCGCCCTCGATGAACCCGCCGACCTTGTGCTTGAGCTTGAAATCGGTCCAGTGCTTCCCGGTGTAATATTTTGCCCAGGCATCGTAGCCCAGCAGCGGTTTTCCGGTGGCGGCATCGACCCGGTGGACATACTGGTACGTATCCGGGTGATACTCGTACACTCCCCGGCTCAGCCCGGCGCTGCACGCCAGGATCACCAGCACCGCGAGCGCGCTTTCGAGCAGCATCGCGCCGTAGCCGACGAGCTGGGCGTCCTTCTCGTTGCGAATCTGCTTGCTGCTCGTACCGCTCGACACGAGGCAGTGGAAGCCGCTGATCGCACCGCAGGCGATCGTAATGAACAGGAACGGAATCATCGGGGGCGAGCCGGGCGGCGGCTCCGGGTTGATCGGCTTGGCGACCAGCTCCATCCCCTGTCCGAGCAGCGGCGCCACCAGGAGCCCCGCGACCAGCAACGCCATCGCGACAAAGAGCTGCTGGCTGTTGATGAAGTCCCGCGGCTGGAGCAACACCCATACCGGCAACACCGACGCAAAGAAACAGTACACCAGCAACAGCAACGTCCAGATCACCACCGCGTTGGCATAGGCCGAATGGCCGGCGGCCTGCGCCGCGATCCCGGTCGAAGCGATGCCGAAATGTCCCAGGTCGATCGGAAGCACATACGCCCCCACCCACACGGATACGTACATCAGCACGAGCGCGCCAAGCGCCAACGGCGCGACCTTCCAGCCGCGCTTGTACACCAATACCCCCACGGCAACCGCAATCGGAATCTGAATCCAGATGGGAAACACGGAACTGGGGTAGGTCGCAAAAATCGTCGCGATCACCAGACCGAATATGCCAATCACCACCATCAGCGTGAGAAAAAGCACGATCAGGAACAAAATGCGCGCCCGGCGGTTGATGACCCGCCCGGCGATGTCGCCGACCGTCATCCCGCGGCTGCGCAGGCTTACGACCAGCGCCCCCATGTCGTGCACCGCCCCCATGAAAACCGACCCGATCACCACCCACAACAGCGCCGGCAGCCACCCCCAGAACACCGCAATCGCCGGCCCGACGATCGGCCCCGTCCCGGCGATGCTCGTGAAATGGTGGCCGAATACGATCTCCCGCTTCGTCGGCACGTAGTCACGCCCGTCGTTGACGGCGACGCTCGGGCAAACCGCGTTGGGATCGAGCTTGAAGATCTTCCGGCTCAGCCACCGGCCATACGTGTTGTACGCCACGATGTAGGCGACCAGGGCGCCCACGGCGATCACAAGGCTGCTCATCGGCGACGCTCCGTTGATGGTGACTCGCGCTCATCTTATCGGCGTGGTTCCCGCCCGTACAAGCGTACCAGCGCGATTCGCCGAGCCCGAGCGTCGACCGGACGAGCGTTGCTGTCTGGACGGACACCCGGTTTCCTGATCGCCGGGCGGGCCTCTGCGGCCCCCCCGCCGCCGGCGGGGAACGCGGCGACGAGCGCG
>JALSRY010000558.1 GCA_026984555.1 Phycisphaerae bacterium | reverse complement strand
ATACTTCCTGCCGATTCCGGGCCTCGAGCACAAGCTGGAGCTCGCGGCCCGCGTCGAGGGCGTCGGCGGCATCGACCCCGGCAACCAGGGTTCGTGGATGTACACCGCCGGCGTCAACTACTTCTTCCACAACGAGAAGGTCAAGCTCCAGGCGGACATCTCGAAGATCGAGGAAGCGCCGATTTCCAACGGCACCTACGGCATCGCCAACGTCAACGACAAGGCGATTCTCGCCCGTGTGCAGTTACAAGTAACATTCTGAGGCCTGCGTGGTGCGCAGCCAGTGCAACCGCAAGCTGCTCCGCCGACACGTTTCCCGAGGATGAGGCCGGCCGCCGCGGGGACGGGCGTTTGGGCCGCGGCGGCGGTAGCAGGTAACGAAAAACGGGCTCGCGAGCGGGTTTGCTCGCGGTGGCTGCGGGTGTCGCTGCGCCGGAGCCGGCGTAAAAAGAAAACCGGGCTCGCAAGCGGGCCCGGTCATGGCGGGTAAGACTGTTTCAGTTTCAGCGGAAACGCCGCTTCAGCGAAAGCACGCCGCTATGGCGAAAGCAACCGCCTTCCGCACAAGCGTCGCAGCCGATCGGGGCTAACGCTTGGAGAACTGGAAGCGGCGGCGGGCCTTGCGGCGGCCGTATTTCTTGCGCTCGACCACGCGGGCGTCGCGTGTCAGGTAACGCTTCTCGCGGAGCACGGGCTCATAGCGGCTGTCGGCTAGCACGAGCGCACGAGCCACCCCCAGGCGAATCGCGCCGGCCTGCCCGGTTGTGCCGCCGCCACGCACATTGACGAACACGTCGAACGCGCGCTCGGTCTTGGTCGCGATCAGCGCGTCGTGGACAGCGGTGCGGTCTTGAGGCTGCGTGAAATAGGCGTCCACCTCACGTTTGTTGATGAGGATCTTGCCTTTTCCGGGGACAAGACGCACGCGGGCGACAGCGGACTTGCGCCGGCCGACACCCCAAAACACGCCACTAGTGGGTGGCGGGGGCAACTGCGGTTCTTCCTTGACGGCGACGCCGACATCCGCGGCCGCCGCGACCTCGGGCATGTCGGCCTCGGGCGTGGGTTTCGTTTCGTTGACGGGCTGTTGCGTGTCGGTCACGTCCGATTCTCCCGCGGGCTAGAGTGGAAGCGGTTGGGGCTGCTGGGCCTGGTGGGGGTGTTCGTCGCCGGCATAGAGCTTGAGTTTATTGAGCATGTGGCGAGCCAGCCGGTTCTTGGGCAGCATGCGCCGCACCGCCTCGCGCAGCACGCGTTCGGGGTGACGATCGAGCACACGCGAGATCGGCGTAATCTTCTGCCCGCCGGGGTAGCCGCTGTAGCTCTGGTACACCTTGACGTCGCGCTTGCGTCCCGTGAGTTTCACGTTGCCGGCATTGAGCACGATGACAAAATCGCCGCAATCGACGTGGGGCGTGTACGTCGGCTTGTGCTTGCCCATCAACACGGTGGCGATTCGCACGGCGAGACGTCCGAGAACCTGATCCGTCGCGTCCACGACGTACCATTCACGGCGTTCGAGCGCTTCCTCCGCCGTCGCCAAATAACACTTGTTCGCTGTCTTCATGACCATCCTCGGCGGATAGCAGACCCATGCCAACCCCGGCATCGGTCGAGAACAGCCTAGTATAAGAACGCCCGATGGACCGTCAAGCGGCCCACGCGGCCTCGGCGGCAAAAAATCCGCCGGCACAGTGTCCACGCCGACCAGGGCTGCATCTTCCTCGCCATCCGGGGGCTCGGTCTGCGAAGCAATGTTCGCGGAGCGGCCCCGCCGCAACGGCGCCTGCGACTCGCGGGCCGCGGGAGCCGATTCCGAGGGAGGGCAGCGCCGAGGCGAACGAGACAGGCGGAAACCGACCAGCCCCCCGCCGCAGGCGGACACGTATTGCTGCTTTTCCCACGATACGTAGGAAGCATGCGCGGGCTGGCGGGAGCAACGCGATTCGTGCTAGAATGAGGCCGTGCCGCGGGGGAGCGCCCGCGCGGCCGGCGTCCTTGCGGGGCGTCACGTCCGCTTTCGTTTTCGTCGAATCGG
>JALSRY010000557.1 GCA_026984555.1 Phycisphaerae bacterium | reverse complement strand
CCCATCACCACATCATCCGGCCCCACCGCCAGCTCATCCATCTCGGCCGCCCCGTGTTCGGGATAGTCCTCGGCGCCTTCGACGGCCCGGCGGAGAGCTTCCCAGCCGCCGGCGATGACGCCTTGCACCATGCGCGGATCGGAAAGGAAGGTTGGTGGACATTCCGACGCGTCGAGGACACCCAGCCGCCCGCTCGTGCCGGCGCCCACGTAAATCAACCGACCGCCGGCTTCGAACGCCGCCACCACCAGCTCGATCGCTCGGCAGATGTCGGCACGCGCCTCCGCGACGGCGGCGGCGACGGTCGCATCCTCCGCGTTCATCAGGTCGAACGCCTCCTCGACCGACATCCGGTCGAGGTGCATCGAGCGCGGGTTGCGCAACTCGGTCAGCAGATGTCCGCGATCCTGCATGAAACCTCCCGAAAACCTGGTATTCCGCCGCGCACAGTGCCACGGCATCCGCCGCACGACGAGCCATAGTGTGGCGGAATCGGCCCCAGATTGCAAAAACCCGCAAACGGGGTTGCAAACGTCGCGAGAGCTCCCGGCGGCATCGTCTCGCGGAGAGTCGGCAAACCAGTATCCCCCGCCGAGTTCCGTCACGGGACGGACGCCCGTACCTCCCCCGAGCGTGGCGCAGGCACCGGCGGGGGCGGGCCGGCAGGACGCAGGCACGGGAAACGGTGTACCATGTTACGCCTATGGCGAGGAAGAAGAAAAAGGGACGCAAGGTGCGGGTCGACTTCCGGCGTAATCGCCAGCAGCGCCGCCGCTCCGACGAGTGGACCCGCCGCTATCACGCGGAGCGCGACCGCCTCGCCGACGAACGCACGAGCGAATCCGTCCGCATCAAGGGGGAGCTTTCCCGCAAGCGAACGATTCTGGTCGATGAGCAGGACGCGCCGATCGTAGACGAAGCGCTCTGGCGACGCGGAATCGTCTGTGCCGTGTACGGCCTGATCTGCCGGGTCGCGGACGAGACCGGCCAACCGTGGGACTGTGTCGTCCGCCGGGTGTTGCGCACCCTGCTGATCGAGCAGCGATCGAGCGTGACCGTCGGAGACCGGGTCTGGTTTTCCGATCATTGCCGCGAGCACGGCGGCGAACGCGTGGGAGTGATCGAGCGGGTCGAGCCGCGGCGCAGCGCGCTATCGCGTCGTGATCGACGCAATCGCGAACACACGATCGTCGCCAACGCGGACCAGTTGCTCATCGTCGCCAGCATCGCGCAGCCGGCGCTCAAACCCCACCTGATCGACCGCTACCTCGTCGCCGCGGGCAAAGGCGACCTCCGGCCGGTCATCTGTTTCAACAAGTGGGATCTCGCGCCGGAAACCGTCACACTCGAGCAGGAACGCGAATGGGCGGCCCGGTCGCGCAGAGAGCCCGACACCCTCGCCGCCACGACCGCCGAAGGGGTAATCACCGAATTCGAGCGGCTCGGTTATCGGTGTATCCGCACGAGCGCGACGCGCGGCGACGGGCTCGAAGCGCTGCGCGTCGAGCTGCGCGATCACATGACGGTGCTCTCGGGACAAAGCGGCGTCGGCAAGAGCTCGCTCCTCAACGCGATCCAACCCGAGCTGGGGCTGGCCGTTCGCGAAGTCAGCACCGAAAACGAGAAGGGGCGACACACGACTTCGCTGGCGACGTTGTTTCGACTCGACTTCGGCGGCTACGTGATCGACACACCCGGGATTCGGCAATTCGACCTCTGGGGCGTCGAACCCGGCGAGCTGGAAGCGTATTTCGTCGAGTTCCTGCCATGGATCCCCCACTGCCGCTTCAACGATTGCCACCATAGCGTCGAGGAGGGCTGCGCCGTGGTCGCGGCGGTCGAACGGGGCGAGATCAGCGTCCGGCGGTATTACAGCTACCTGAAAATGCTCGAAGAGGCCGCCGCCCGGCGCGATTCGGCGTAGGCGCGTCTTGGTCCCGGCGGGCGTCCCCTCGCTCCCCCGCCCCGCCGGCGACACCCCCGGCAGGCGGCGCGATCCGCCCGCGCGATCGGGGGCAGGTTCCGAGGCGTCCCGTGCGC
>JALSRY010000556.1 GCA_026984555.1 Phycisphaerae bacterium | reverse complement strand
ATCGTGCTCGCGCTCGTCGGGGGTGTGAGCGTCTGGCGGCGTGAGCCAGCCGTAGCGATCCTGCTGTTGGCAATCGCGGCGGCGGCGGGCGTCTTTCTCCTGGTCTACCGCGTCAGCGACGATGCCGCCGACATGCTTCCGCTGATGTGGGTGCTGGCGGTGTTGGCGGGCGTTGGCGCGGGGCGGCTGCTGGCCGCCGGTCTCGGTCGTCGGCGGCGGGTGGCGGCGGCCGGTGTGTGTCTCCTCGCGACGGGATGGGCGGTCTTGCGGGTTCGTGCCATGCCCGACTTCGCGGCTCGCGCCGATGCGACGGTCTTCGTTGCGCGGGTGGATGCCGCGACCCTTCCACGCGACGCGCTGATCTTCACCGACTGGGGGTTCACGGCACCGCTGCTGTACGCGCAGCAGGTGCTCGCTCAGCGGAACGACCTCGGCATCGTCACGGCCGACAAGAGTCAATGGCTGAAACTCGTCCGCCGATACGCCCGCGCGCACGGCGGTGAGTCGCGTCCGGTGTTCCTGCTGCGTCGCGTGGTGGTCCCCCCCGGGCATCGGCTGCGTCGCGATCACAACCTCTGGCGACTCGAACGTGTCAAGACGCCGACATCCAACCCGGCAGGCGGGGGCCGCTCGCCTCGTGCCGGCTGAGGTTGGACGACCACCGGCGTGACGCCGGAGGGGGCTCCGGCCGTTTGTCGGCTCAGGTTTGCAATCCGTATTCCTTGATCTTGCGATAGAGGGTGCGGGTGCCGATGTTGAGCATCCGGGCGGCCTGCTCGCGATTGCCGCCGGTGGCCTGGAGTGTACGCTCGATCATCAACCGCTCGACTTCGTCCATCGTCAGGCCCACGAGCCCGCCCGCGGATACGGGCACGATTGCGCGTGACCCGCGAACGGTCTCCGGGAGATCGTCGGCCTCGATTCGCCTGTTCTCGACCTCGCACGCGACAGACTCGATCACGTTCTTGAGCTCGCGGACGTTTCCCGGCCAGTAGTATTTCGTCAACAGGATCATCGCCTCGCTGGAAATCCCATCGACCGACAGGCCGTGCTCGCGGTTCGCCTCGCGCAGCAGGTAGTGCGCCAACAGCGGGATGTCTTCGCGGCGTTCGCGCAACGGCGGGACGTCGATCACCCACTGGTTGAGCCGATAGAACAAGTCTTCCCGAAACTCGCGCTCGTCCACTTTCTTTTTCAGGTCCGCGTTCGTCGCCGCGATCACGCGGACGTCGGCCTTGAACACCTCGGTGGATCCCACGGGGGTGTACTCGCGCAGCTCGAGCACCCGCAAGAGTTTGGCCTGCATGCGCACGGGCATGTCGCCGATCTCGTCCAGAAAGAGCGAGCCCCCCTCCGCGGCCGCGAAATAGCCCTTGCGGTCCGAAATCGCCCCTGTGAAGGATCCACGCACATGTCCGAACAACTCGCTCTCGATCAGTGTCTCGCTCAATCCCGCACAGTTGAGCGACTTGAACGGCTTGCGCGCGCGGTCGGACCGGCGATGAATCGCCCGGGCGATCAGATCCTTGCCCGAGCCGGTTTCGCCGAGGATCAGCACGGTGAGCTTGTTGCGAGCGGCCTTCTTGATGCGTTCGATGATGCGCTGCATGGGCGGCGAATTGCCCACGAGCCCCTCGAACGCGTCGATTTCCGTCTCGGCGAGCGACTCGCGCAACCGGCGATCTTCCCGCCGGGCGACCACATCGCGGGCCGCTTTGCCGATCGGATCGACCAGGTCTTCGTCGTTCTCCGGGTTGGACAGCGGGATGTACTGGATGCGCCGGGGGCGCAACCGCGGCGGCGGACCACCGTTGCCCAACGCCATCAGCGCGGCATCCGGAGCGAGTTCGTCGAGCAGGTTCGCAATCGGTTCCGCCGTGTCCTGCCCCCCGATCGGCGTGACCGCGACGACGACATCCGGCGGTCGGGTACGGATGGAGTGGAGCGCCTCATCCAGCGTGCGCACGAGCAGGCACGAGTGCCCGTGTTTCTCGCGCAGCATGTCGTGCAGCCGGCGCCCCTTGGCCTCGACACTGGGTAGGATCAAG
>JALSRY010000555.1 GCA_026984555.1 Phycisphaerae bacterium | reverse complement strand
GTGTGCCCGTCGCGGCTGCGCACGAGAACGGGGCGATCCGGCATCACGGCATCGAGATCGCGCGCCGCCGGCATCCCCTCCGGCCACGTGTTGTAGTCGAACCCGCTCGCGACGACCCACGCGCCGAAATGCCGCCGGCGGGCTCCCCGCCGAATCGTCTCCAACGTCGCCGACAACGATCGACACGACGAGACGTCGATGACCCGGGCGCGGTACAGCGCCCAGTAGAACAAGTGCGTGTGACAATCGACCAGCCCCGGCGTGACCGCGCCCTCGCCCAGGTCGACCACGCGCGTCTTGCGACCGCGCCGGCGCAGGATCATCGCCCGCGCACCGACACGCTCGATGCGGCCGCCCGCGATGGCGACGGCATCGGCCCGCAGGGGACGACCGCCAAGCGCGTCGATGCGTTTGGCACACACGATCAGCTCTGGGGATTCGGTGTTCATCGTGCGGATGATTATCGGGGCCAGGGGGCCCCGCCGACAAGCTCACGCGGGCGCAGAAAAAAGCGTACAAAAACAAGGAGCAGGCAGCGACGACCGGGGTGTTCGGGCCGAAGGGAAGGGGGGTCGCCGCTTGGCAGCCTGCTCCTGTTTATTGTACGCATGTATATAAGAGCATGTATCGTGCCAAAACGCAAGCCGTTTTGGCTGGATTGTCGGGCGGTTTTTCCCCACCGCTACGCTCCGGCTGCGCGTTTGTCCACACCACCGGCGGCTTTTGACGCACCGGCCCGCCGAGCCCGGTCGAACCCCCCGCCACCACGACCCGCCCGACTCCGCCCCACCATCTGATTTCTTCACCCGACGCCTTGATTCTCCCGCCGATCGTTCCTAACCTTGGAGCGTCGCCGGCGGGGGATCGCACCGGCGACCATCGCCGACGTAGCTCAATGGCAGAGCACGGCTTTCGTAAAGCCGGGGTTGTGGGTTCGACTCCCACCGTCGGCTTGTTTCGTGCGCGCACGCCCCCCGTCCAACCGTTGCCGTCACACCGGCGTCGAGAACTCCACCCCCTGTCGGCGACGCACCGCCCCATCGAGTCACCGCCGCGGCCGCCCCGCACGATCACCCCCTAGCTGCCGGCGGACGGATGCGCCCGTACCATCCGTGCCCGCCGCCGACCGCGCCCTACGCCAGCGCGTCGGCTACGTATTCGATCACATGACGCGGGCGAACGTGCGTGTGGTGTTCGATGTGGTGGCGACAACTGAACCCGGAAATCGCCACCGCGGCCCCCTCCCGGTTGCGAATCGCCGGAAACAGCCGCTGCTCGCCGACGGCTTTCGCAACCTCGTAATGCTCGACCTCGTGGCCGAACGCTCCCGCCATCCCGCAACAACCGCTGTCGATCTCGCTCGCCCGACCGTGCGTACACGCGCGCAGCAAGCGCATCGCGTCGGCGGTGCCGGTGATCGCTTTCTGGTGGCAGTGCCCGTGGTAGATGACTTCGGGCTGGCCACGACGAAAACGCAGGGCGCCGGCATCTTCCGCGAGCCGCCGGGCCACGTAGCACTCGACCGTCCCGGCCGCCTCCGCGATCCGTCGGGCCGCGGGCGTGCGGACGAACTGCGGCAGCTCATCGAGCAGAACCGATACACAACTCGGCTCGGTCCCCAGAATCGGTACGCCCCGCTCCGCATACGGCCCCAGGATCGCGACGTTCGCCTCGGCCAGTGCCCGCGCTTCATCGAGCAACCCCTTGCTGATCAGCGGCCGCCCGCAACACACGGTCTCCGGTACGACCACGTCGCAGCCGAGCGCCTCCAGCACCTTGACACACGCTTGGCCGACCTGCGGCGTATAGTGATTCACCCACGTATCCACGAAATAGACCACCTGCGGCCGTTCGTCGCCGGCGGAGCCACGCCGCGCCGCGTACTCCGGCCGGTGGCGGGCGAACCAGTCACGAAACGTCTCGGAAGCGTACTTCGGCATCGGCACCCGCCGATCCAGACCGTAGAAATGCTCCAGGAACGCCCGGCCGATGCGGGACTGGCTCAGCAGGTTCGCGATGGGGGCGAAGCGGCTGCCCCACGCGGCCAGTTCG
>JALSRY010000554.1 GCA_026984555.1 Phycisphaerae bacterium | reverse complement strand
AGCCGTCACACTCGATCGGCAGCGCCTCCAGCGGTATGTGCGCCTGTTCCTTTCACGGGGCTTTGTGCGTGTCGAGGGTGGCCACTTGGCAACCCGACACAAAGGCAACTGGAACTCTCCCCGGCTCGATTTCAACTTCACGGGCCACGACGTGACCAGCGATCCCGGCCGGAGCGAAGTGGCGGCGTTTCTCGACACCCTGCGCGCCGTCCTCGACGAGTTGAATCTGCCGCCGCAGGTCGAGTACCTCCAGCACCTGACCGACGAGCCGACCGATACCAACGCGGCCAGCTACCAGGCGCTCGCCGCACTCGTTCGCAAACACCTGCCCGGCGTGCGCATCTTCGAGGCCACGATGTCCCGGAAGCTGGTGGGGGCTGTGGATGACTGGTGCCCGCAGATCCAGGAGTACCAGAAACACCGCGACTTTTTCGACGCGCGCAAGCGTGCCGGCGACCGCGTCTGGGTCTACACCTGTCTCTCGCCGGGCGGCCCGTGGCTCAACCGCTTGCTCGACCAGGAGCGACTACGCCCGGTGTACATCGGCTGGGCGCTCGAAAAGTACGACCTCGCCGGTTTCCTGCACTGGGGATTCAACTTTTACCGCAAGGGCGTCGATCCGTTCGAACAATCGGTCGTGCCCCACGGCGGCGGCCCGCCCAACTTTCTTCCCGCCGGCGATTCGCACATCGTCTATCCCGGACCGAGCGGGCCGCTCTCCAGCCAGCGGCTCGAAGCGCACCGCATCGGCATGGAAGACGCCGAGCTCCTGCGGATCCTCAAGCGACGCGACCCGGCCCGCGCCGCCGCGATTGTCCACCGCGTCCTGCGGGCCTGCGACGATTACGCCAAGGACGTGACGGCCTATCGGGCCGCGCGGCGGGAACTGCTCGAAGCGCTCTGTGCGCCGGCGAGTGCGGCGGCCGCCACGCGCCCCGCTTCCGCCCCGGCCACCACGCCGGCCGAGCTGCGCTGCACGTTCGACAAGCCCGAAGACGCCCGGCGCTTCGCGGTCTTCGCCGACGGCGAGAACGTCAAGCGCAAGAGCAAACCGCGGCTCTACGACCACAAGCTCTACCTGCTCGAATCGTGGTACAAGTCCGTCGCGTCGGTGGCTTTTCCTGCGCCGGCCGATACGCATCGGCGGGTGATCGACGCCTCGTTCACGCTCATCATGAATACCGGCACCGCGGGAGCGGGCTTCGCCTGGCTCGACACGGGCCGCTTCGGCACCGAAGGCCCGGCGCCAAAGGTCGAGAAATGGGAAGAACCGAGCATTCCGGGCTCGTTCGGCGTGGGGTTCGACGCGCTCGACCCGCCCAACCGCGACCCGTTCCGCGGCTCGGGCAACGTCTACGACCGCCCGCAGCACGAGCTCTCGCTGCACTTCGACGGCCGCGAGATCACAAAATGTGTCACGCCGATGGATTTTCGCGACGAAACGCCGCACGCCGTGCGCGTGCGGATCGAGTTCGTGGTGGGCGGGGCCGCGGTGAGCGTGTGGATCGACGACATCCCCATCTACGAGCGTTACTTCATCCCCGCCATGACGGCCTACGTGGGCCGACCGGCGCTGGGCGCCCGCAACACGGATACCGCCGGCGACGTACTGATCGACGACCTGACGGTGCGTTGCACCGAGCCGATCGAGCCGCCGGCGCCGCCAACCACGATCGTGGCGATCGATCACAAGCTCAACGACAAGAAGCACTCGAAGAACGAGGCCGAGGTCGCGTTTCCGGACGATACCGACGGCTTCGGGCGCATCATCTGTACGCTGCGGCTGGACAAGCCCGAAACACGCTTCGACCCGTGGGACCGCATCGCCCGCGTCTGGGTCTTCGACGACGACGGCCAGCGCTTCGAGCTGCTGCGCTACATCACGCCGTATCACCGCGGCTTCGTGTGGAAGGTGGACGTGAGCGATTTCCGCCCGCTGTTGCGCGGCAGGCGCAGAATCCAACAGGTCTGCGGTACGCAGGGCGAGGGCTGGGTCGTGACGGTGCAGTTCGATTTCTATCCCGGTCCGGCCGAGCGGCTGGCGTACAAGGTCATCAACT
>JALSRY010000553.1 GCA_026984555.1 Phycisphaerae bacterium | reverse complement strand
CGCCGCCGTGCTGGCCGTGCTGTTTGCCATCGGACCGGCCCGCGAGGCCATTCAGATCGCCTCGATGAAAGGATGGGATGCCTGTGCGCAGGCCGGACGCGGCGCTGACATCTTCATCCTCGTGGGGCTGATTCTCGCGGCGCTCTTGCTGGTGTTCTGGCCTCGTGGGGGCCGTCGATCCCGGCCGATCGTCGTCTGAAGCGACGACCACGGCGGCGGTGCCGGTGGTTGGGCGCGCGGTGATTGCGGGGGTATTCTGTCGCCGCCGGAGTTTCGGCGGGCCGGGTGGTCGCCACGCGGCGCCGGTTGCCGCCGGAGATGTCGCGGGAGCACTGCGCGGTGGCAAGCGAGGCCGATGCATACCTGATCGAAGCGGTACAGGCGGGCGACCAGGACGCCTGGCGTGAGGTGATCGACCGCTACGAGGGACGCCTGTTGAGCTTCGCCCGGCGGATGCTCGCCCAACGCAGCGAAGCCGAAGACATCGTGCAGGAAACCTTCCTCGGCCTGCTGCGCAGTCTGCCCAAGTACGACCAGCGGCGTTCGCTGGAGACCTACCTTTTCGCGATCTTGCGTAACAAGCTCAGCGACCACTTTCGCAGGCAGAAAGCGGGTCGGCGACAGAGCCTCGATTCGCTCGAACCGGCCGACGCCGGCGGTGCGGCGGTGTCGACCGAGACGCCCAGCCGGTACATGGCCGGGCAGGAGATCGTCGCCGCTCAGCGCGACGCGCTGGTGGACTGTTTGCGCAAGTATGTGGAGCAGTGTCGCGCGCAGCGGCGTTTCCAGGAACTGATGATCGTCGAGATGCTGATGGTCCTGGGGATGCGTAACAAGGAGGTCGCGGCCGACCTGGGGCTTTCGGAAACCGCGGTCGCCGGCGTGAAGTATCGCGTGCTCGAACGCTGGAAGCAGCTCACGCAGGCCGCGGCCGCCCGGTACGACTGGCAGGAGGCCGACCTGGCCGCCAGCAGCAGCGTGGCGAAGGTTTGGCGTGAAGAGGGCATCTCGTGCCTGAAGCGTTCGACGCTGGGGCGTTACCTGCTCGGGGCGCTCGATGAAGAGTGGGCCGCGTATGTCGAGTTTCATGCCGAGGTCGCGGGCTGCGACCGTTGTCTGGCGAACCTCGACGATCTGCGCAGCGAAGACGAGGACGCGACGGCCCGCGAGGAGCTGCGCCGCCGGTGCTTCGCGTCGAGCGTGGGGTTCTTGTCGCGCCGGCCGTCTCAGGGGTAGCGCCGACCGGCGTTCGCTCAGTCGAGAAACCTCGTTTCGATGTAGCGGGCCGCCTGGGGGAACAGGGTGGCGGCCTGCTCGTAATCGACGGGCATGGGGTGCAACGCCCCGGGTAGAGAGAGCCGCGATTGTGCCGGTGTGTGCGGATTGAGCGGGATTTGCCCCGACGGCCCGCGTGCCAGACGAGCCTCGACCGCCGGCGAGAGCAGGTACTCGATGAGCCGCCGGCCGGCGCGGGGGTGGGGGGCCCCGCGAACCAGCGACAATGTGTTGGGCAACAGCAGCGTTCCCATCTGGTCTGTACCGCTGTCGGGAAACACGATCGCGACCGGCTGGCCCGCATCGCGTTCGAGCAACGCGTCGTCGGTGTCTGTCAGCGCCACCGCCAGCAGCCCGGACGACACCTGCTCGGCGCACGTCTTGTTGCCACCGACGACGCGGATATCGTTGCGCTTGAGCGCGTCGAGCAGGCGCATCGCCGCGTCGGGCCCGAGCCGCGCGAACAGACACGCGACGTGCGATGCGGTGGTGCCGAACAGTGGCTTGGCGATTCCCACTCGGCCGCGCCAACGGGGGGCGGTGAGATCGCGGATGGAGGTGGGCATGCACTCGGGCGAAACCTCGCGCGTATTGACGATCAGGACGCGGGCCCGCGCGGCGAAGCCATACCACATTCCCGCGGGGTCGCGGAACGCGGTGGGGTATGCGGCCGCCGCCTCGATCCGGCACGGTGCCAGCAATCCCTCCCGCTTGAGGCGCAGCGTGTTGAGGATTTCGTTGTTCCAGAATACGTCGCACCGCGGGCGTCGGGCTTCGGCCCGGAT
>JALSRY010000552.1 GCA_026984555.1 Phycisphaerae bacterium | reverse complement strand
CGCCGATGTCGCGACCATTCCGGCCAAGGCCGGCAGCGGCGCGGTGCTTCCCGGCCTGCGGCCGCTGCACGCCGGTGAGTATCCCAAGGGCTACAAGCTCGCCGCCGATGCCGATTCGGGTGGCTGGCCGCAGACGGGGCGCAACAAGGCGCTCCGCGAGATGCGCCGGGGCTTTGCGCTGCACATCGCCGGCGACCAGCACCTCGGCAGCCTGATTCATTATGGGGTGGATGATTTCGACGACGCCGGGTACGCGTTTTGCGTTCCGTCGATTGCCAACGCCTGGCCGCGCCGCTGGTTCCCGCCGGCGCCGGGCGCGAACCACCAGCCCGGAATGCCGCCCTACACCGGGCAGTATCTCGACGGGTTCGGCAACCACATGACCGTGTTGGCCGTATCGAATCCGTACATCTCGGGGCACGAGCCGGCGGCCCTGTACGACCAGGCCCCGGGTTACGGCATCGTGCGGTTCGATCGCCGGGCGCGCACGATCGTGATCGAGTGCTGGCCCCGGTGGGTCGATCCGTCGCAGTCCGACGCCCGGCAGTACACCGGCTGGCCCGTGACGATCCACCAACTCGACAACTACGGCCGCACGCCCACGGGCTGGTTGCCGCGGATCGAGGTCGGCGGCCTGCGCGACCCGGTGGTACAGGTGATCCACGAGCCCGACGGGCAGATCGTGTACACGATCCGGGTCCGCGGCACCTCGTGGCGGCCGATGGTCTTCGCGGAGGGCCGCTACACGCTCCGGGTCGGCGACCCCGACCGCCAGGTGTGGAAAAAAACAGCGGGGGTCGCCGCCGGTTCGTCGAACACGCGGGCGACCCTCCGCTTCGATTTCGCGACCCCTTGAATCCTCAGTCGTCGCTGCCGATCGGCACACGCAGGATTTCGTCGTTGCTGTAACGCTCGCGGAAACGCAGGTAGCCGACCGGGTGTGTGCCCTTGGGTTTGTGCTTGAGCGCCCGCGTCGCCTTGTATTTCAGCGTCACCGGGAAATCGGGCACGAAGTTGATCGTCGAGTTGCCGTCTTGCGTCACCTTGACCGGCACGGGGGACGCCAGCAGCCGGTCGATATCCACCGTGATCGGCGTCTTGCGTTGGTCGTCCGAAACCGCGAACCCGCCCGTGATGACGAGTTTGAGGCTGCCCGTGGCCGAAATCGTCGCGTCGTGCCTGTGGTACTCGAACGCCGACGAGTAGATCGCCTCGCCCGAGGAGTCCTTGATCATCACGCCGACGTCGGTGGTCTGGGCGAAATCCTCCGGCGCCATTTCGAGGTGGATACGCACGCGGTTGAAGCCTTCACCGAGCTTGATGGGATAGGTCAGCGTATCCTTGAGCCCCTTGAACTTGTCTTCCTTGTGCTTGCGGTAGCCTTCGATGCGTCCGTCGGCGTTGGCCACCACCCGCCGCACGAACCGGTTGGTCACGGTCAGCTCGCCCGAGGCACCGTCGAGCGCCGGCGGGTCGGCGTGGAGACCAAAGAACTGGGCGGTCAGATCGTAGGGCCAGCGTTTGTCAGGCCGGTTGGCGACGATCGGCACCTCCCAGACGCCGGGCACGAGCCGCTCGGTAAAGGTGCGGACGATCCGGCGCCGGCCGCCTTCCGTGTCGAGCTGTGCCCCGTAGAGTCGGTAGCCGTGGCCTTTCGGATCGAACACGTACTCGAACCGCGTGCGTGATTTTTCGTCGTCCGGAGCCGTCAACGAGAGTTTCATCGCGCTGGCTCCCGGCGGAACCGCGAAGAAATAGCGGCTCGGCGTCCAGCCGTCCGCGGTCTGGTGCTCGAACTTCCAGGTGAAGTCGTTGCGCGCCGAAAAGCGGTAGGGCACGATGATCGCGCTGACCAGTCGAAACGCGACGTGGCCGTTGGCGACCGCATCGACCGTCCCGACGTGCAGGCCCGGCTTGCTCAGCTTGTCGGCGTCGTAGTTCACGAACACCCGCGCCGTCTGCTCCCCGCGCAGGTACACGGATTGCTGCGTGAGCTTGATCCAGTCCGCATTGCTGCGCAGCGTGTACTTGCGCGTAAACGACGTGTGGCTCGATTTGTCGCCGGACGGCGCG
>JALSRY010000551.1 GCA_026984555.1 Phycisphaerae bacterium | reverse complement strand
CTTCGCGCTTGCCGAGCGTTTGGTCGTCGTGCCGGTGGCTGTGGCGCGACGCGTCGGCGTGGTCTTGGCGCGCTTGGTGGTCGCGGCACGCTTGCGTGTGGCGGCTTTGGGCGTGCGTGCGGTTTTCTTGCGGGTTTTTGCGGCCTTCGCGCCGGCTGTCTTCTTCGAGGTCGCTTTCGTTGGTTTCTTGGCCACGGCGGGAAAACCCCTGATCGGCCGGCTGCGGCCGGCGACTCGTAACCCCTTGCGAGCACGCACCCTACGTGCGCAGTGCTCGATAAAAGCAAAGCATCTTAGCCATGTGCACGTAGTCTGTCAACCTGGTCGCGCGGCTCCTGAAAACCCACGACAAGATTGCGGCGGGTGTGAGACGGAGCGCTTGACGGGCGGGTACTATTGTCTTGGCGCTGGCGGGCGCAACGCGCATCGCGCCACGCACGATTACCGCCCGGTAACGAAAGACGCCGATGAAAAACGAAAACGATGCACCGTCGGGACCACCGACCCGACCCCGAGGTATCCAGGAGCACCACGCATGAGGTTGCCAAGTTTATCCGCTGACCGCTGCAACGGCCCGCTGGCGGCGGGGCGTCGAGGGCCCGGCCTGTGGGTCACGCTGACACTGGCTCTGATGCTTGGCGGGTGCCCGTTCGTGCCCGCCGGCGGCGAGGGCGGTTCGTCCGAGATCGGAAGCAACGACACGCTCGACACCGCATCGACGGTCGAATTCGACAGCAGCGGTAAAGCCGATTTCGCCGCCAAGATCAGCACCACCGACGACGTGGATGTCTACGCGCTCGGCACGCTCGAACCCGGCGACCGGCTCGTCGTGGACGTGCGGGCCGCCGCGAGCGGACTCGATCCCGTCGCGGCGGTGTTTGACGAGCGTGAATACCTTTACGCATTCAACGATGATCGCGAGCCCGACGCGAGCGATCTCGACCCACGGATCGACGTCCTGATCCGCCCCGCGGGCCACGAGTACTTTCTCGCCATCGCTCCTTTTCCCCAGGAGGGCAACGCCGGCGACTACCAGGTCTCCGTGCAGATCACGCACGGCCAGACGCTGCTCGACCCCGAACCCCAGATCGTCTACTTGGACTGGGCCGGCGGCAGCGGCATCCGCGTCAAGAACGTCGGTGTGTTCAACATCGCTCCCTTCGACGCCGCCGACCTCGGACCCTATGCCGGCCGAACCGAACAGATGAAGGATGCCATCCAGGCGGTCATCGCCGACCGGTTCGACGGATATGCCCTGACGCTCCGCAACTCTGACGACGATCCCGTCCCCACCGAGCCGTTCTCGACCGTGTACTTCGGCGGCGACGACCCGCAGGCTTTCGCGATCTCGGAACAGATCGACACGTTCGATGCTGACCACAGCGACGACGCGATCGTGTTCACCGACGGGTTCCGGGGGGCATTCTCGCACGTGCCCACGCTCGAAGAGATGGCTACGGCCATCGGGAACACCGCGGCCCACGAGATCGGCCACCTGATCGGCCTGGTTCATACCCGCGACTGTACCGGGCTGATGGATACGACGTGTTCGAACGATGCGCTGCTCGCGCACCAGATTTTCAAGCTCTCGCCACTGGACACCAGCGTGTTTCCGTTCGGTTTGCAAGACGCGCCCGAGCTGATCGAATGGGCAATCGGCACGATGGGGCTCTGAGACCCGGTGCCGGTGCCTCCGGGGTCGTGACGAATCAGTGGCCCGTGTGGCCGAAGCCGCCGGCGTCGCGGGATGTCGGTGACAGCGTTTCGACCTCGACCACCTCGACCTGCGCGACGCGGTTGATGATGAGCTGCGCGAAGCGCATGCCACGCTCGATCGTGTAGGGCTGGCGGGAACAGTTGGCCAACACCACCTGGAGCTCTCCGCGGTAGTCCGAGTCGATCGTGCCCGGCGAGTTGGGCAGCATCAACCCGTGACGCAGCGCCAGCCCGCTGCGCGCCCGCACCTGTCCCTCGAAGCCCGGCGGGATTTCCAGAAACAGCCCCGTCGGCACGAGCTTGATCTCGCCCGGTGCGATGGTGATCGGCTCGTCGTTCGACGCGTACAAATCCAAACCG
>JALSRY010000550.1 GCA_026984555.1 Phycisphaerae bacterium | reverse complement strand
CGGTGCCGTTGCTCGGCGAACGCCGCCGTCAGCTCCAAGGCGTGCAACGTGCGCGAGTTGGTCAATCGTTCGATCCACATGGCGTCACGCCCATCGAGTGGCAAGTCGCGTTCCCGATCACACCGCCTGCATGCGCCGCCCGCGGACCTCCTCGAACGTGCCTTCTTCGCGCCAGCGCTTGATCTTGAGGCCCAGCGTGCGCAACCCGATCCCGAGCGCGCGCGCCGTCTTCTCGCGATGCCCGTTGAATCGCCGCAGCGTCTTGAGGATCAGGTCCCGCTCGGCATCCGCCAGAATCTGCCCGTCGCGGTAGCGCACCTCGTCGGTCGGCATGGTGGCGGCCTTGATCGGCCCCGCGAGCAGCGGCCGGATCGTCGCTCCGGAGACCTCGCGACCAGCCTCCAGCACGCACACACGTTCGCAAAGGTTCTGCAACTCCCGGACGTTGCCGGGCCAGGCGTACTCCATGAGCAACTCGACGGCCTCGGTGGTGAACTTCGGACGCGGCCGCCCCTCGCGCGACGATACCCGGCTGACGAACTCCTCCAGCAGCGCCGGGATGTCTTCGACGCGCTCGCGCAGTGGAGGCAGATCGATCGGCAGTACGCTGAGGCGATAGTACAGGTCTTCGCGGAAGCGTGCCTTGGCGGCCCAGTCGCGCAGATCGCGGTTGGTCGTGGCGATGACGCGCACGTCCACCCGCCGGGTGATCGAGCTGCCGACCCGTTCGAACTCGCGTTCCTGCAAGACGCGCAGGAGCTTGGCCTGCAAGCCGGGGTCGATCTCGGAGACCTCATCCAGCAGCAGCGTTCCCCCATCGGCCAGCTCGAAGCGTCCTTTGCGCAGCCGATCGGCGCCGGTAAAGGCCCCCTTTTCGTGTCCGAACAGCTCGCTTTCGAGCAGGGTCGGCGAAAGCGCGGCGCAGTTGACGCACATCATGGGCTGTTCGGCGCGGGCGGAGGCTGCGTGAATCGCCCGCGCGACCATTTCCTTGCCGGTACCGCTCTCGCCGGTGATCAGCACGGTGGCGCTGCTGCGGGCCACGCGTTCGATCTTGTCGAGCACGGGGCGCATCGCCGGCGACTGGCCGATCAGACGCCGGCTGGCCTGCATGTCCTCGATCGTGCGGCGCATGACCTCGTTGTCGCGCAGGATGCGCCGCTCGCGCACCGCACGTTCGACGACGATCTCGATCGCCTCGGGATTGAACGGCTTCTGGATGTAGTCGAACGCGCCGAGCTTCATCGCCTCGACCGCGGTGGGAACCGAGGCGTAGGCGGTCATCAGAATCACGGGCACGTCGAGTCCCAGCCGGCGCATCTCGCGCAGCAGCTCCACGCCGTCCATGCCGGGCAGCCGCAAGTCGGTAATCACCACATCGTAGGGGCGCTGCCGGATGTTGGTCAGCGCCTCTTGCGCGTTATCAAACGAAAAGACCTTGTGATCCTGGGCACTCAGCGTCGCCGCCAGAGAGTCCCGCATCATCGCCTGATCGTCGATCACACACACGCAAGCCATAGCATCTCCTCATTGTCTACGCGGCGCTTGACCGTTCGGCACCCGCCCCGGGCGTCCGCTCTTCCCACTCGCCGCCGCACGTCGGCAGCTCGACTACAAACTCCGCTCCCCCGCTCCGGCGATTGCCTGCCGTCAACGAGCCCCCGTGGGCCTCGACCAGCCGGTGGGCAATCGCAAGTCCCAACCCGGTCCCGTTTTCCTTGGTCGTGAAGAACGGGTCGAAGATCTTCTCGATCACGTCCGCGGGCAATCCCGGGCCTTCGTCGGCGACGCGGACCGTCGCCGCCCCGCCGGCGCCCGCCTCGACCGTCACCGTCACCACGCCACCGGTCGGGCTGGCCTGGATCGCGTTCGTCACGAGGTTCACAAAAACCCGCTGGAGCGCGCCCGAATCCACCAGAACCCGCAACTTTTCGCCCCCGTTCCGCCAAACCAGCCGCACTCCCCGCCGTTCCACCTCCGCCCGGCACATCTCCAGCGCGCCGGCAACCACGTCGGCCAGGGGATGTGCCTCCAACCGCCCCCCGCGCGGCGAAAGCGCCAGCGTGTCCTGCACGATCGCGTCGATC
>JALSRY010000549.1 GCA_026984555.1 Phycisphaerae bacterium | reverse complement strand
CGGGCCGTCGGCCCGCCGCGCCCGGGCCAGACGATCGGGTCCAACGTCTCAGCCAAACACCAGCGCAACCGAAAAGGAGAACGCGCCCCCCGTCACGCATGCCCGCGCTGACGCTTGGGCATGGCACCTGGCACCTGGCTTGGGCTCGTGGATGGTACAATGACCTTCGTGAGGCCTCCGAAGCGAGCACGCGGCTGATTCCATGGCGCAAACGGTAATCGTAAAACCCGAACTCATTCGCTGGGCGATCGAGCGGTCCCGATTGTCGATGGATGATTTGCTGCGGGCGTTTCCAAAACTCGACGCGTGGCGGCGCGGCGAGCACGCACCCACATTCAGACAACTGGAGCGGTTCGCTCGCAAGACGATGACGCCGCTCGGCTATCTTCTGCTCGATGCGCCACCCGACGAGACGATTCCGATCCCGGATTTCCGCACTGTCGGCGACACGCCGATCGACCGCCCCAGCCCGAACCTGATTGAAACCATCCAGGCCATGCAGCGGCGTCAAGCCTGGATGCGCGAGTACCTGATCGAGGAAGGTTGCGAACGACTGAGTTTCGTTGGCGGCGCGCGCAGCGCCCGGAACATCGTTTCGCTGGCCGCTCGCATCCGCGTCACGTTGGGGCTCAACGTGGACTGGGCCGAGCAACACGCCACGTGGGAGGATGCGCTACGAACGCTACGGAACTCGGCCGAGCGGATCGGCGTCCTGGTAGCCACGGCCAGCGTCGTGGGACTGAACAACCATCGTCCGCTCGATCCCGAGGAGTTTCGGGGCTTCGTGTTGTGTGACGAGTATGCGCCGTTGATCTTCGTCAACGGCGCCGACTCCAAGTCGGCGCAGATGTTCACGCTGGCCCACGAGCTTGTGCATGTGTGGGTTGGCCGCGGCGGGCTGTTCAATCTGATCCACACCATGCCGCACGGCGATCAGGCCGAGCGCTTTTGTAATAAGGTGGCCGCCGAGTTCCTGGTTCCGGCTCACAAACTGCGCGAACGGTGGGACGAGGTGAAGGGGGCGAGTAAACCGTTTCACACGATCGCGCGGTGGTTCAAGGTAAGCCCGGTTGCGGCGGCGCGGCGGGCCTTGGATATGCGGTTGATCGACAGGGCCACGTTCTCTGCTTTCTACGAGCAAGATCAGGCCGATTGGCACAAGAGAAAGACGCAACAAAAAAAGAAGAAGGGAGGCCCGAACTTCTACACTGTTCAGGACGTGAGGCTGGGCCGGCGGTTCGCCTATGCAGTTGTGCGTGCAGCCCGTGAAGGGCGTTTGCTGTACCGCGAAGCGTACCAATTGACCGACCTCAAGGGCGAGACGTTCGCCAAGTACGCGGACCGGTTGCTGCGGAAGATGATCGATGAGCGTCGCTAAGCGATACGTCCTTGACGCGAACGTCTTCATTCAAGCGTATCGACGTTTTTACGGATTCGACATTTGTCCCGGGTTCTGGACGGCGCTGATTCGCCAGCATAAGGCCAACAGAGTTTGCAGCATCGACAAGATCAAGGATGAGTTGCTTGCGGGGAAGGACGACCTGAGCCAATGGGCGAAAGACGAGGCGCCGACGACGTTCTTCAAAAGCACGAGCGACCGGAAGGTGACCAATGCTCTTGGCGAGATGGTGAAGTGGGTACAGAGCGAAGATCAGTTTTCGCAGGAGGCGAAGGCGGAATTCGCATCCGCCGCCGACGGCTGGCTGGTTGCGTTTGCCAAAGTAAACCATCTGATCGTCGTTACACACGAGGAGTACGCGCCAGATGCCAGAAAGAAGGTGCCGATGCCAAACGTCTGCCTTGAGTTCGATATCGACTATTGCAGTACGTTCGAAATGCTTCGGGCGATCAAAGAACGATTCGTGTTGAAAACACGTCGGCGACGAAAGTGACCAAGCGCCCGGTGCCATGTCCGGTGCTATGCCCAAGCCAGGTGCCATGCTGGGTGCCATGCCCAAGCGTTAGCGCGGGCATGCGTTTCCCGTCCGATGCCGCGGTGCGTATTTCGCCGCCAAGCATTTCTGAACGCGGGCCGCTCCCGGCGGTGGTTAGTCGACGCGTTGGAGGACGCCCGCCGCAAGCGCGGGTT
>JALSRY010000548.1 GCA_026984555.1 Phycisphaerae bacterium | reverse complement strand
GGGGCGGTCGGGTATCTCAGCTACGACACGGTCCGCTGGACGGAACGCATTGCCGACGCGAACCCCGACGACCTCGGCGTGCCCGATGCGTTGTTCCTCTTCCCGCAGGAGGTGATCTGTTTCGACCACCGCGACAAGCTGCTCCACGTGTTGCTCTACCAGCAGGAAGGGCACGACACGCGGCTGGCGGAAATCGCCGCGGCGGTGAGGTCGTGCGAGCGGCGGCGCAGGGTACGTTCCGCGCCCCCGGCGACGACCATCGAGCCGGCGCCCGGCGACGAGGCGGCCGCGTTGCGTTCCAACCTGACCCAGGCCGCGTTCGAGGCGATGGTCGCCCGGGCCAAGGAGTACATCTTCGCCGGCGACATCTTCCAGGTGGTCCTCTCCCAGCGGTTCGACTTTCCGCTGACGGTGCCTCCGCTGCGGCTCTACGAAGCCCTGCGCATCACGAATCCCTCGCCGTACATGTACTACCTCCGGCTCGACGATCTGCACATCGCCGGCTCGTCGCCCGAGATGCTGGTGACGCTGGCCGGCCGCAAGGTCGTGACGCGACCACTGGCCGGCACCCGGCGGCGGGGGCACACGCCGGAAGAAGACGAGGCGCTGGCCCGCGAGTTGCGCGGCGACGAGAAAGAACGCGCCGAGCACGTCATGCTCGTGGACCTGGGACGCAACGACCTGGGCCGGGTGTGCGAGTACGGCTCGATCGAGTTGACGGACGTGCTGGAAATCGAACGCCACTCGAAGGTCATGCACCTCGTATCGAACGTCGAGGGGTGGTTGCGCGAGGGAGCCGACGCCGTGGACGTGTTCCAGGCGGTTTTCCCGGCGGGCACGGTCTCGGGTGCTCCCAAGGTCCGGGCGATGGAGATCATCGACGAGTTGGAGCCCGTCCGCCGCGGCGTTTACGCCGGCGCGATCGGCTATTTCAGCTTGCTGGGCGACCTGGATCTGTGTATCGCGATTCGGACGATCGTGATGCGTGGGGGGCGGGGCTACATCCAGGCGGGCGCGGGGATCGTGGCCGATTCGGTGCCGCGGCTGGAGTACAAGGAAACGCTCAACAAGGCCCGGGCGCTGATGCACGCCGTGGCGCTGGCCAACGCGTCGAAGGCGATCTGAGGGTATCGAGCCCGCGGGTGAGGGGCGGGCGGTCGGTTCGTCAGGCGTCGCGGTCGAGGCCGATGTCGAGCCAGCGGGCGGCGTGGGTCAGGGCGCCGACCGAGATGCGATCGACGCCGGCAGCGGCGATGTCGCCGATCGTGTCGAGGGTGACGCCCCCGCTGGCCTCGAGTGCGAGCTTGCCGCGCAGGCCGAGTTCGTCGCGCAAATCGACGGCGCGGCGGAGGTCGTCGAGGGGGAAGTTGTCGAGCAAAACGATATCCACGCCGACGATCTTGCAGACCTCGCGGAGTTGTTCGAGCGTGTCCACCTCGACCTCGACGAACGCGGTCTGAGGGGGTTTGCGGTTGAGCATGTCGAAGAGCGTGCCGGCCAGCCGCTCGACACCGACGCCCGCGAGGTGATTATCCTTGATGAGGATGGCGTCGTAGAGTCCGTGGCGATGGTTGGTGCCGCCGCCGGCGCGAACGGCGTACTTGTCGAGTTCGCGCCAGCCGGGGAGCGTCTTGCGCGTGTCGAGCACTTGCACGTCGGGGTTGCCCGCGCGGGCGGCATCGACATGGCGGCGGGTGTGCGTAGCGACGCCGCTCATCCGCCCGAGGAAGTTGAGCAGGGTGCGTTCGATTGCGAGGACGGCGGCTGCCGGGCCGCGCAACGTGCCGACCACGTCGCCGGGTTCTACGGGGTCGCCATCCTGCCAGCGCACGGAGCCGCGTTGGGCGGGTTCGAACGTGACGGTTTGCCCGAGTCGGGTGCCAAAAACCGCCAGGATCGCGTCGATCAGCGCGAGGCCACAGATCACGCCCGCTTCGCGTGGGGCGATGCGCGCGGTGGCGGCTTGCGTCCGCGCCGGCAGCAGGGCGGAAGTGATGTCGCCCGCGTCGCCGAGGTCTTCGACACACGCGGCGTGGATCAGTGCGATGGTTTGCTCAGACCACATGGCTTCCCGTCCGGGCAATCCGGCGTTA
>JALSRY010000547.1 GCA_026984555.1 Phycisphaerae bacterium | reverse complement strand
AAGCGGTTCGAGGAGCTGCTCGCGGCGATACGAGGTAGAATGGCATGATCGGCGCATTGGACATCAGCAGCTCGGCGCTCGTCGCCCAGCGCACCCGCATGAACGTCATCGCGGGGAACATCGCCAACGCCTTCACCACCGCCCAGGAAGACGGCACGATCCGCCCCTATCGCCGGCGGGTGGTGACGTTCGCCCCCGGGCGGGCGGAGGACGGCGGCCCCGGCGTGCGGGTCGAGGGGGTGTATACCGACCCGTCGGACTTCAAGCTGCGCTACGACCCCGGCCATCCGCACGCGATCAAGAACGGACCGCTGGCCGGATACGTTCAATATCCCAACGTCAACCTCACGATGGAGTACGTGGACGCGATGGAAGCCGCGCGAGCCTACGAGGCCAACGTCGCGGCGATGAACGTGACCAAAGCGATGGTGCGCCAGGCGATCCAGTTGTTCGCCTGATGTCGCCTCGTAGCCGGAGACAGGAATCATGGCTGACGCGGTGCCCATTCAGGGAGTGCGCCCGCCCGGTTCGGTGACGGGGCCGGCGGGTACCGGAACCCGCCGCACACCCGTGACCGGGGGCGAGGATTTCGCCTCGCTCGTGCGCCAGCAGCTCGAAAAGGTCAACGCGATGCAGTCCGAGGCCGATCACGAGGTCCGCAAGCTGCTGACCGGCGAGAGCCAGAACCTGACAGAAGTCTTCACCGCGGCTCGCAAGGCCGAGGTTGCCTTCAGCCTGCTGATGGAAATCCGCAACAAGCTGGTCGATGCGTACCAGGAAATCAAGAACCTGCGCGTCTGATCGAACGGGGCGGTGGTGAGGAACGTTGACGCGGCGGAGCCCGCGGGGAGCGGCCACGGATGGCAAGCATACAGGAGGTTCTGTCCCGGGCGATGCGCCACCTCGGCGACCTGACGCTCTCGCAGCGTCTGGCGATCGGGATGGGCGCGCTGCTGGTCGCGGGCTCGCTGATCTGGCTGGGCCAGTGGGCCGCGACGCCGGACATGGTGCCGCTGCTCGATCAGAAGCTCGACGCCGACGAGCTGGCGATGGTTCGCAGCGGCTTGGAGGCGATGGGGGAACCGTACAAGGTCTCCGGTGCGCAAGTTCTGGTTCGTGCGGCCGCCAATCGCCAGGCCATTCTCGCTTCGCTCCAGCAGGCCGAGAAGCTGCCGCCCGACACCGCGATCGGTTTTGCCCAACTCGTCAAAGAGGCCAACCCCTGGATTTCCGGACAGGAGAACAACCGGCGCTGGACCGTCGCGGTGCAGAACGAGCTGGCCCGGGTGCTGCGGGAGTTCAACGGGGTACGGCGGGCGCGGGTGATGCTCAATCTCAACGCGCGGCCGCGCGGGTTTTCGCGGAGCCAGCCCGAATCGACCGCCAGCGTGACGCTGTTTACACGCGGCGGGGAGCCGGTGACGCGGGCGCTGGCGTTGGCCGCGGCTCGGATGGTCGCCGGCGCGGTCCGTGGGTTGCCGGTGAAGAACGTGCAGGTGATCGACGGCGCCAACGGCCGCGTGGCGCTGGATTGGGATGATGTCGCCGGCGGCGGAGCGTCCGGCCTCCATCGTCAGCGCAAGCAGCTCGAACACGAGAAGGAAGCGCAGATTC
>JALSRY010000546.1 GCA_026984555.1 Phycisphaerae bacterium | reverse complement strand
CCGCTGGCGGGTCGTTGGCGGACCGGAACGGAAGCGGGGGTTGGACAGGAGTTGTGATGAGCGCTATCGAGTGCCTGTGTGGTGAGCACGACCTGATTCAGCGCGTGCTCGGAAAACTGGAGACGCTGGTGAAGCAGACGGCGGATGCGGGCCGTGTGTGTCCTGACGAATTCGCGCCTTTCGTCGAGTTCCTGCGCGGATTCACCGTTTCCACGCACTTTTGCAAAGAGGAACACGGGCTGTTTCCACTGCTTCACGAGCGTGGTGTGCCGAGCGAAGGCAGCCCGCTGGCGGCCTTGAGCCGCGAACACGAAGTGCTCGACGAAATGGTCCGCGAGTTGGCCGATCGAGTGGCTGCCGCCGGCCACGACGGTGCCGCCGCGATTCCCGCCCTCACGCAACACGCCACCCACCTGATCGAAAAACTCCGCGACCATGTCGTACGCGCCGATCACTGCATGTTCGGCCTCGCTACGGCCTTGCTGCACGACGATGACAATCCTCGAATCGAAGAGGCGTTCGCGCAGGCCGAGCGGCGCGCCGGCGACCCGGAAACCGTCCTCCGCTGGCGCGACCTCGGCCACCGTCTCGCGGGCGACACCACGCCATAGGGCGCATCTTGCGACCGCGTGCCGGGCCCCGGCGCCCGCTGTGCCCCACGAGGCGACCTACCGCGACCGCGACGGCGATCTTCGCACCCCAGCACAGGCAGCCGGCGTTCGTTTTCCGCATGCCTCACGCCAAGACGCCAAGCGTTGCGGCGAAAAGCCGCAAACGTAGCCGGCGACGCATGCCCCATGCACGAGCGTCGTCTTTACTACGCCGCACGACAACCAACGGCGACCGGACGCACAGACAGCCGGCTCGAGCATTCGGATGCGGCCCCAGCGACCCGCCCGCGACACGAACTCGAAGTCTTCCATCAGCGGCCAGTCTTTGAACCCCCCGCTGCGGCGGAAGAACGGCGCGCGAACGGCCAGCCCCTGGTCGCCGTAGGGCCGGCCCAACCAGCGCGACCGGAGGTTCGCCAACCGGGCCACCGTGCACAGCGAGCGTGTGGGCGGGTCGATCGACAACGCGAATGCCGTAAGGGTGACCTCCGGATCCTCGAACGCCGCTCGGATCGATCCGAGATACCCCGGGGGAAGGGTGCAGTCGGCGTGGAGGAACAGCAGGATCTCGCCGCGCGCCACCGCGGCGCCGGCATTCATCTGGCACCCGCGGCCGGGCGGGCTCGAAACGACCACGGCCCCGAGACGGGCAGCGGTCGCCGTGGTTTCGTCGCGGCTTCCGCCATCAGCCACGATAATCTCGACCGCATCGGCTTGTTGAGCGCTGCGGATCGCGTCGCCGATGCAGGCGGCCTCGTTCATGGTGGGGATCACGACGGAGAGGAGAGGCGGCCGAGCAGTGGCAGGGGGGTGGGGGTGGTTTTCGCCGACGGGCGCGGACGAGTGTTGGGCCGGGGCTTTTCCCGCGTATCGCGAACGGTGCTTGTACCAGATGGGCAGGTCGTGCGGCTGATCCACATCATCGAGTACCGGCAGCGTGCCGACCGCGAGGCCGTGCCGGGCGGCCTGCGCGAGGGTTTGCGCGTACACCGCGTCCGTACCCCAGGCGATGTCCTGGAACAGCTCCGGGTGCGCGCCGCGCAGCCCGATCAGGTAATAGCCTCCGTCACGGGCGGGACCGATCACGACATCGCGTCGCCGCAGTTCTTCGAACGCGGACTCCACGATGCGCGGTTCGAGCGGCGGACAGTCACAACCAATTGCCACGACCGCCGCTGCGCCGCCCGCAAACGCGTCGGCAAACGCGCCGGCGATCCGGGCACCCAACGCGCCGCGGCGCTGCTTGCGATAGGTGCGCCCCGTGCCGAACATGGTCTCGAGTTCGGCCGGCGTGCCATCGGTGTAGCGCACTTCGTGGGACACGTCCCCCGGGGAAACCACGCGGTCCACGATCGCCAGTGTGTGAAGGGTCATGCGCCGCTGGAGATCCGCGGCGCCGTCCGGCCCGAGCGCGGGGATCATGCGCGTTTTGGTCGTGCCGGGCCGCGGATAGCGCGTGAATACGATCACGTGGTGCCGCTCGGGT
>JALSRY010000545.1 GCA_026984555.1 Phycisphaerae bacterium | reverse complement strand
TTATTAGGTCATCGACGACCGCCACCGTCGTGAGAAACACCTTCAGTGACAACGGCACGCGGCGGCCGAGCAACGACAACACGCCGAGCGAGAACGCGATATCCGTCGCCGCGGGAATCGCCCAACCCCGAGCCGAAACCGGATCGCCCCAGGTCGTCCACGCGTAGATGACGCCCGGAACGGCGACGCCACCCAGCGCAGCCAGCGCAGGCAACGCCAACCGGCTCGGGCTGGCAAGCTCCCCCTCGAGCGCCTCGCGCTTGATCTCAAGCCCGACCAGCAAAAAGAAAATGGCCATCAACCCGTCGTTGATGACCAGCAACACGTTCTTTTTCAGCTCCAGCGCCCCGAGCCGAACTTCGATCGGCACCTCGAGAAACTGCTCGTACCACCGTGCCAGACCGGGAAGATTCGCCACCACCAGCGCCGCGACGCTCGCCGCGAGCAGCAGAATCCCTCCCGCCGCCTCCAACTCCAGGAATCGCCGGATGGCGTCCGTCGGCCTGTTGACCTTCATGTGGAACCTCTACGAGAGGCGATGCCCGACAGCGCCCGACCGCGGGACGCCGCTACGGACAGCCCGCTCCGTAATGGGCCAGCAGGAGCGCCAGGTCGGCGAGGTCGGTGTCGCCGTCGCCGTCCACGTCTCCTCCATCGTCGCGGCCATACCCGGCAAGCAGGATCGCCAAGTCGCCCAGATCGACCGTGTCGCTGCCGTCCAGATCGCCGGGCAGAGTACGCAGCCACGTGCCCCATATGCCGAAATTGTCGCCGAACAGCTCTTCCGCCTCGAACACCAGCAGGGCCTCGCCGCCGTCGGCGCCCACCTCCTGGAAATAGCTCTGGTACGCCTGCGGAACATCGACGACGTCCGGCAACCACGTCGAGTGCTCGTAACGCCGGGCGGTCAGTTGCAGCGTACCGTCTTGCGGGGCCA
Organism: Phycisphaerae bacterium; assembly: GCA_026984555.1. GTDB lineage: Bacteria > Planctomycetota > Phycisphaerae > UBA1845 > Fen-1342 > JALSRY01. The sequence goes on along the minus strand of JALSRY010000545.1, from coordinate 1,162 downwards.
GGAACGTCGCGACCGCGTAATCGCCGCGGTAGGGAACGATCCGGCTGCGAGTCGTGCCGTTGTCCGAATACGAATAGGGGTTCTCGGCCGCGTCCCAACCACTGCCCATCCGGTACCGAAACGCGTAGAAATGAACCGGAACACTTCCGCCCTCGTAACGTGTCAGCACCCCCAGCGCATCACCGAATTCCGTCGAGGCCGCGTGCGCGAAATTCTCCATGTCGGCGGCATCCGAGGCATTCGGCGGGAGCAACTGGTGGGCGGAGTTCAATCCGCCCGGGGAATAATGCGATCCATACACCGTGTACGGCGGGCCCGACTGCCAGAACAGCGTGAGCTCGCCCGCCGCGTTGACCGTGGCCGGAAAATGCGAAGCCGACGTCGCGAAACCGAAATTGGCGCTGCTGGTGCCGGGCAGGAGCTGCGCCGGTCCCCAGGTCTTCGTCGCCGAATCGAAACGGTGGACGTAGATTCCGCCCGGCCCGCCGCCAAGCAGCAAGTACGCGATGTAAATCGCATCGCCCGACGGGCTGCGGGCGATCGTCGGCAACACGACATCGTACCCGGCCGGCGTAAGCTGTGTCGCCGATCCCCAGGTTCCCGAGGCGGCGTCGTACACCACCGTCCACAGCGTCGTCGCCGCGCCGGCCGCCGGATCGAACACCACCACCACGTTCCCCGCGTCGTCCGCCGCCACACGGATCGCCTGGAAAAACGCCGCCGTGCTGTAGATCTGATCCGGCCCGGTCCAACCGCCGCCCGGCGTATGGCGCATCGCGTAGAGCTTGTACGTGCTCGCGATGTCGCGAAATACGATCGTGATGTCGTCGGCGGCGTCTATCGTACCCTGCGCGTCCGCCACATAGTTCGTCGTGTCCGAAATCGTCTCCAGCACGCCCCACGTCCCGTCGTGACCATTGCTTCGCCGTACCTGCAACGCGTAGTTGCCCCCGTCGACGAACGTGTTGATCTCCCACGCGTTGCCGGCACTGTCGAACAACGGCTCCGTGTGCGAATTGCTCTGATCGCTCCCCGACGGCGGGGCCACCTCCCCCAGCGCCGACCAGTGCGGACACGCCCCGTCGCGCGGCCCGCGCACCGCCGGTCGAGCCTCGCCCGCTCCGCACCGCCGAAACAGCACGCGACCAGTCCGGTCGATCAC
>JALSRY010000544.1 GCA_026984555.1 Phycisphaerae bacterium | reverse complement strand
CCCAAAAGCGCGCGAAACCCGCAGCCGCCGCGTGAACACCACCGGCACATCAGCGGGGGAGCACGCGTGGCTGGTGGAACGCGCGGCACGTGGCCCGGGTTCCGAATCCATGAACTCGAAAAAAGGAAACAAACCCATGCGGACGTATCTTGCGACAGCTTCGTTGACGATCCTTGCCGCTCTGATGCCGCCGAATGTCCATGCCCAGACGACCCATTTCGTAGACGTCGGACCCGGTTTCGCCTTTACGCCCGCCGACATCGTCATCCAGGTCGGCGACACCGTCGAGTGGACCTGGCAGGGTGGTTTCCACAATGTCGAGTCCGGCACCGGCGGAATCCACGACGAGCTGTTTCGCTCCGGCGAACCGACATCCGTCACCGGCACGGTCTACGCGTTCACCTTCGACCAGGCATTCGTGAATGAAAACCCCGTCCCAGACAACGTCTACAACTACTTCTGCGTCGTACACGTCGGGCTGGGCATGACCGGAAGCGTCACCGTCATCACCTGCAACGGCGATCTCGACGGGGACGATGCCGTGGGCCTGTCCGACCTCGCGATTCTGTTGGCAAACTACAACAGCACCAACAGCGGGTACTTCGACGGCGACCTCGATACCGACGGCGATGTGGACCTCTCCGATTTGGCGATTCTGCTCAGCGTGTACGGAACGACCTGCGGCTGACGCGCCTCGGCGTCAAGCGGGCCAGGCCGCCCCTGCATCAGCCGATCGCTCGCGCCCGCGGAACACTGAGCAGCGAAAGCCCGCGGCGGATACGGTGCGCCCAAACCGTCGCGATGGCGGCACCGGCGGCTTGGACCACCAACCCTATGCCGCAGGCCACCAGCGAACCATACGAAGCGGTCCAGAACGTTCCGATCGGCGACATCGCCGCCAGGTAGCCCGCATCCGGCCAGTGCCCATTGCCCATCTCATGCACCACGAACCGCGCCAGGCTCTCGAGCGCCAGCGGCCCGGCCAACTGCGCGCCCACGACCAGCGGCACCCACACGCGCATCCGTATCGACAACGCAGCCAACGAATAACAGAAGCAAAACGCCGTCCAGAAAAACAGCGCCGACGCGACCAGCGATGCGATCAGTCCCGCCGCCAACTCCACCGGAGGCAACTTGGCGAGCCACCTGACCACAAACAGTCGCATCAGCAACATGCAGCCCACCGTGGTCAGGGCCAGCAGAAACGGTACCAGTCGCAACACCGTCGCACGCCCGGATCGCGTCCGATTGATCGCGCTGGCGGTGTCGGCCGCGCGGGCGTCGGTCGCCGCCGCGATCAACGGTAGCAACGCCACCAACATGAACGCGGCCGTCGAAGCAAGAACCTGCGCCCAGCCGATGTCCTCCAGCGGCGGAAACATCCCGCTGAAAGACCCCACGACGGCCATGCCCGCCACGAGGGTCAACCCCCACGTCACCAGCAGGATCGTTCCGAGCCGCAAAGACAGCAACGCCCGTTCCGGGTGACGCAGCTTGCCGCAACATGCCGCCACGAAAATCAGGAAGTAGACGAACTGGAGTGCCGCGGCACTGAAGATCACCGCCGGGTTGCCCGTCGCGGTGGGCTTCGTGAGCAGGTTGAACACCGTCCCCCCGGAAAACACGCCCGTCAACAGCGCCAGCCCCGGCACGAATAGGACGGCGAACCAGCCGCCGAAGACGCCCACCAGGATGAGCAGCCCGACGTTCGTCTTGCCGCCCGTGGCGATGGCGACCAGCAAGACCGCGGCGCAAACCGCCGCCGAGAGCACCAGCATGCTTGCCAGGGCCGTCCCCCACCCCAGCATTGTCACACCCAGGCCGATCCGCCCCCCCATCCCCGGCAACATCCCCAACTGTGTGGCGAAATAGCTTCCCAGCAGCGCGCTCACGCCACAAAGCAACAATGCCTGCATCGGCGCGCCCGTCAGGTACCCCAACACGATCCGCAGGTTGCTCATCGGGCTGAGCCGGTGAGATTCCATCATGCCACTGTCGAAATCACGTTGCACCGATCGCCGAATCAACGATGGCGCCACGATCAGCAGAAACAGCCCCTGCGCCGCGGTCATGAACATCAGCCACGTCGAGTAGAGCTGC
>JALSRY010000543.1 GCA_026984555.1 Phycisphaerae bacterium | reverse complement strand
CGGGCTCGGACGCGAATGGCTCCGACTCGGGCGACAACGGCGGCTCCAGCGGGGACAACGCCGGAAGCGGAAACGGCTCGGGTTCGGGCGACAACAGCGGCTCGGGTGATGGTGGAGACAATACCGGGAGCGGAAGCGGCTCGAGCTCCGGCAGCAACGACGGCAACGGCGACAACTCAGGCGATGGTGGCGGCGAACCGACAGACAACGGTCCGCCCGCCGCGATCGCGGTTGCGCCGATCGTCCAGACCGGCGACCCGGTCCCCGGCCAGGACGGCGCCACGTTCACCTACTTCGGCAACCCCGTCATCGACGACGAGGGCCGCGTCGCGTTCTACGCCGCTTTCACCGGCGGCGCCGGAACGGGCGGGCTCTATGTCTGGCACGACGACCAGCTCGAACGTGTCATCGACGACGACCCGACGCAGACCGGCACGGTCCCCGGCTTCGAGGACAGCGCGCACTTCGGCCGATTCACGATCCGCTGGGACACGGGGTCGCAGCACCTGGCGTGGGGCAGCGGCGGGCGGCTCCTGTTCGCGACCAGCGTCAACAACATGCCGCAGGCTAACGCCGTGTTCCGTTGGCGGGCCAGCGACGGCGACTTGTTGCTGGTTTCCGACGCGGAGCTGGTTCGCGCAGCCGTACCCGACTCCACCGCCGACTTCATCCCGGACTTTTACCATCCTGGCTTGAGCGACGGTGGCATCGCGATGTTCTCGAACCGCTACAGCTATTTTCGCGAAAACGGCTCGTTCGCGCTGTTCCAGCGGGGCGTTTTCACGACCGATGGCCGTACGACGTGGCAGATCGCCGAGCCGGCGGTGCCCGGCAGTGTTCCCGAACAGCCCGCGTTCGCGTTTTTCCAGGACAAGCCTGTCCTGATCACGACCAACAACGCCCGCGGCGAGTTCCTGTTCCAGGCGGCGTATGCCTCCGACGCGGGCAACCGCGGGGTGTACCGGCTGCGCGACGGCGAGCTGAGCCGCGTGATCGACAACGCGCCCGGCCGCAGCTTCCCCGGCCTGCCCGTCGGTACGCAAGTCGGCGCTCCGGGTACGGACTACGACGCCATCGCCATCAGCCGCAACGGCTACATCGCCATCGAAACCACGCTGACGGCCAACGAGCAGACGAAGGAAACGATCCTGCGCTGGGACGGGGGCGCCTGGAGTGCGTTCCACACGCTCAACGACGCCGAGCCGACGGACCTGCTTTCGGGCATCAACGATGGCGGCCGGGCGATCTATCTCGCCGACGGCACGCCCATCCTCGGCGACGATCGGACCGCGTTCAACCTCGCCACCACACTGCCCGCCGGCCTCGTCGGCGCGGACGTCACCTGGCTGCCCTTCGGCGGCGCGATCAACGACTTCGACCGGGCCTTGCTGCGATTCAAGCGAACCGATGCGGACGAGGCCGGCGGAATCGTCTTCTGGACCGGGCAGCGCCTGTTGATGGTGATCGACAGCGCGGCCCCGGCGGGCCTCGACGCGATCGACGCGATCTTCCCGGTGGAAAAGCGCGGCCCCGATGAGGTCGATCGGGTCGGCACGGTGG
>JALSRY010000542.1 GCA_026984555.1 Phycisphaerae bacterium | reverse complement strand
CCAGTAGTCCGCTTCGAGGCCGTCTCGGCGCAGGTCGTGCAGGAACCGGCCGATCGGCATGTTGGTGATCGTCAGGAGTCGCGTGAACACGATCCCGTACCGCTCGCCAAGCTCTCGCCGGTAGTCGGCCTCGAGCCGCGGTTGTTCCGGCGGCAGGGCCGGCCCCAGGGGGTTGTAGACGAGATCGAGCGGCAGGTCGGTTCGTTTGCCGTAACCGAGGGCGTTCAGCGCCCGCAACACGGTGATGCTGTCAGTGTATGCGTGCGTGCCGCGCTGGCGGTCCACGTTCTGCTCGAGGTAGCACGGCAGCGACGCTACGAGGTGGACACGCTGATCGCGGTACAACCTGGGCGAATCCCGATAGCCCTCGCGGCGCATGATCGTCAGATTGGTCCGCACGATCACGTGCAGGCCGGATTCCCGCGCCGCGCGCACGAACCGCCAAAAGTTGGGGTTCATCTCCGGTGCGCCGCCGGTGATGTCCAGCGTGCTCGCGCCCGCCCGTTTTGCGGCGTCCAGCACGAGTTTCATCGTCGGCCAGGTCATTTGTTCGGTTCGTTGCGGGCTGGATTCGACATGGCAGTGGTGGCAGGCCCGGTCACAGGTCAGGCCGATGTTCACCTGGACCGTCTCGATCCTGCGGGCGTAGAGCGGCTCCGCCGGCCAATCGCCCGGCGTCGCGCGGGGGGGCTCGCTCGTCATCACCGGCAGCGATACGCTCGCGTCAGGAGCACCGCAAGCCTCGTTGTGCTGTGCGCGCATCGTCAGGCCACCTCGATTACCAGGAACGTGACGTCGTCGTGGTCCAGACGTCCACCCGTCCAGCCCCGGAGTGTCGCCAACAGCTTCGATTTCAGTATGTCCGGCGACGCGGTCGCTGCGTCTCCCAGCAGCTCCCGCAAACGCTCGGCCGTAAACAAGGTGCCGTCCGGTGACGGTGCTTCGAGCACACCATCGGTGTAGAGCAGGAGCATGTCGCCGGATGCCACGGAGGTTTCGAACGTCTGGTAGGAGCACGCGGGCTCAACCCCGAGCGGGAGGTTGCGGCAGCCGCCGTCGGGCGCCGGTGAGAGGTCCATCCACGCACCGGCATGTCGGATCAGGATTGGCGGGTGTCCGGCGTACCCGTATTCGAGATGCCGCTCCACCACATCGTACGACAACGCAACGGCCGTCGTCATCGCCCGGAGTCCACGACGGACCACGCGGCTGTTCAACTCGGCCAGCAGATTCGCCAGCACCGGATCATCCATTCCCTTGACGAGTTCGTCGTGAACCCAGCGACCTATCGCGCTGACCGCTGTCCCGTGCCCGGCCACATCGGCAACCACCACGCGGGTAACACGATCGCCCCGGCAGACGGAGCAGAAATAGACGTCGCCTCCCTTGCCGCCTTCGCAGGCCGACGAAAACAGGCTCAGTGTCAGGCCCGGTGCGCACACGTCCAACTCTTCGTCCTTGATTCCTCCCCACACCTCCGCACACTTGAGTCGGTACATCGTGCCATTCTCCTCGTGGGGCCGGCTCGTGCCGACGCGTCGTTCTCGGCCGGCGGCTCCCCCGGTCGCCATCAGGAAGGTCGCAACGGGGGCTGAATCCTTACCTTCGCGCGAGAAAAACCGGCCGTAGCATCAGATGCTTCCGTGCGTCAGGCCCATGTAGATCGCCGCCCCGAGCACAGCGCCCATCGGCAACGTCACGAGCCAGGTCAGCAGGATGTGTCCGATCGTCCGCCAGCGCGCTCCACCACCCACCATTCCGATCCCGAAGATGGCGCCGCAGGAGACGTGCGTGGTGGAAACCGGCACGCCCAGCCGCGAGGCCCCCAGCACCAGGGCGGCGGTGACCAGGTTGCCCGTCAACCCCTGCCCCGCGTTGAGTTGGGTGATACGCTTGCTCATCGTCTCGGCGACCTTCCGGGAATGCAGCCACCCGCCGATCGCCATCGCCGTCGCCACGAGTGCCAGCTTCCATGTCGCGCCGACCGCGCCCGCGGCCAAAAGCAAGACCGCGATCTTGGGCGTGTCGTTCACCGCGCGCGCAAAACAGACGCTCACGCCGCTGAGCGCATGGACGCTGTCCACGAGTCCCTGTGCCCCCACGCC
>JALSRY010000541.1 GCA_026984555.1 Phycisphaerae bacterium | reverse complement strand
CCAATACGGTGCCGACACCATCGAGCGATCCACTATAATGACGTAGACTCGCTGTCCCCGGGAGCCGAGCATGGATACCTGGAAGGAATTCGAGCAGAACGTCATCAGCCATAGCGCCGCCCACCACTTGATGGCGGTGGATGACTTGGTAAGCCGGCTCGGCTACGCGCGGGTTTCCGACATCGCCCGGCAACTCAACATCACCCGGGGTAGCGTATCCATCTCGCTCAAGCCCATGAAGGAAGCCGGGTTGATCCTCCAGGACGAAAACCGGCACCTGCGGCTCTCGGAGAAGGGGCAACGGTTGGTCAACGCGGTCAAGACCAAACGCCGCCTCATCGAACGGCTGTTGGCGGAGCTGCTGGGCGTGAGCGCGGAACAGGCCGAAATCGACGCATGCAAGGTCGAGCACCTGACGAGCAACGAAACGGCTCGGCGATTGGTTGCATTTTTCCGGTTCGTGGACTCGCACGACGCAACCGTGCGCGAGTTTCTCGCCCGTTGGCGGAGTTTCGAGGCGTCGTGCGGGAGCGATCCGCAGGCCTGCCCCACGTGTGTCGAAAAGTGCATGGCGCGTGATGTAAACGAATCGTGAACGCTCGGCCTGTCGCCGAGTCTTTTGTCAGAACGGAGCATGGTTTGAGTCCGCTGAGTACCGAGGAAATCGTCCAGGAGTTGAACCGGGCGTTCGCGGAAGAGGTCGAAGCCGCGACACGCTACCTGCACCTGCGCAACGCCGTTCGCGGGCTGGATCGTCTGCGGGTAGTGGGGGTGCTCAAGGAAGCATTTCGCGAAACCATCGAGCACGCCGAGATCCTGGCACGCAAGATTCGTTCGCTTGGGCACGTGCCCAAGCTCGACATATGCGTGTCGTGCCCGTCGGAGCCGCTGTCGGGAACCGAAGCACTTCAGCAGGCGCTGACGTTCGAGGAGGCGGCACTGAGCTGCTACCAGGATCTGCTCAAGAAGGTCGAAGGCGACGTACCGCTGGAGGAGTTCATTCGGTCGCAAATCGCGATCGAATCCGAGCACGTCGCCCAAATCCGCGAGTTGCTCGATGAGTGATGCGCCCGCCCCGCGACGACGGGGGCCAGCGTGGTTCCTGCTTGCTTGGTTGCTTGTCGGGGGCGGAGGCGTTCTCTTGTACGCACAATCGAAACCCGACCGGATCCACGCGCCCGAGCTGCGTGGGGCGGATGCGTGGCTGAACACCGACAAGCCGCTGTCGATCAAGGATTTGCGCGGCCAGGTCGTACTGCTCGATTTCTGGACCTACTGCTGCATCAACTGCATGCACATCCTCCCCGACCTGAAGTTCCTCGAAGAAAAGTACCACGATCAGCCATTCGTGGTCATTGGCGTTCACTCGGGCAAGTTCAGCAAGGAAAAGGACGCTGCCAGCATCCGCCAGGCGATCCTGCGCCACGATATCCGCCATCCCGTCGCGGTGGACAGCGAGTACAAGATTTGGAATGCGTATGCCGTCCGGGCCTGGCCCACGCTGGTGCTGATCGATCCCGAGGGAATGGTAGTCGGATTCGTCTCGGGTGAGGGGCATCGTGACGCCCTCGATCGCGAAATCGCGCAACTGCTCGCCCAACACCGTAAAAAGGGCACGCTCGGCAAACCGCTGCATTTCCGCCTCGAACGGACCGGGTTCAAACCCGGCGTGCTCGAGTTTCCCGGAAAAACACTCGCCGATGGCGGCCACAAGCGGCTTTTCATCAGCGACACCGGCCACAACCGCGTCCTGATCGCTGACCTCGACGGAAACCTCCAAGCGACCGTCGGCGACGGACAAGCCGGGCTGCGCGACGGATCGTTCGATACCGCCCGCTTCCATCAGCCGCAGGGGCTGGCGCTCTCTGCCGACGGCTGGCACGTCTACGTGGCGGATACCGAGAACCACGCGATTCGTGACGTGAACCTGCGCACGCGGTCGGTCAGCACGATCGCGGGTACGGGCAAGCAATCGTACGATTATCACGCTGACGGACCGGCGACGCGGACGGCGCTCAGCTCGCCGTGGGATCTCGCCCGGGTTGGCGATCGACTCTACATCGCGATGGCCGGCACGCACCAGATATGGGTGCTCGATCTCAGGTCCGGACGGGTGGCGGTGTTTGCCGGCACGGGCACCGAGGCCGGTATCGATGGCCCGAACGAGACCGCGGCCTTTGCCCAACCTTCCGGACTCGCCACCGACGGCCAGCGGCTGTTCGTGGCGGATTCCGAGATCTCCTCGATCCGCATGGTGACCCTCGGAATCGCCGGTGAAACGACCACGCTCGCGGGCAGCGGTGGACTGTTCGAGTTTGGCGACCGCGACGGCGCGGGTTGGGAGGCCCGTTTCCAACACCCCTTGGGCGTCGCACTCGCCGGCGACACCCTGCTGGTGGCCGACACGTTCAACGATCGCGTGCGGCGAATCGATCTGGCGAGCAAACGTGTCAGCACCTGGTTCGGCAAGCGCTCGGTGAGCATCGCGGCGCCGGACGGGCGGGCATTGTACGAGCCGGGCGGGCTGTCGGTCGCCGATGGTCGCGTGTATGTCGCAGACACCAATCACCACCGCGTCGTGGTTGTGGACCTGGAAACGCGCACAGCACGCGTGCTGGCGATTCGAGCGAAGGCGAAGTAATCGCGCGCACGCCGGCAGCCTGCGTTGCTCGCGACCTCTGATCGTGAATGACACCCGTTTCAGCATCGCCTCGTTCCAGAGAGGTGGGAGCCGTCGCACAGGCGGCCCCTGGACGCCGTAGCCGATAGACGCAGCCGCCCGGAGTCATCGGTGCCGGTTCCAATAAACGAGTGCGTACGCCGCCGGGCAGGCCCGGCGGGTGTTGGGGGAGCGACAAATCCACGCGACGGCACGGGCCGAATCGCTCACATGGCGCGAAAAATGCGGGCGTTCGTGCCGCCGGGACCGACGCGGACGGTGACCGCGCGGAGACAACGCGGGCAGCGCCCGTGGTACGCATCTTGATCCGGGCGACGGTAAATCCGCGCGTAGACGCCGCAACACTCGAAGTAGATTCCGATAAATGGGCGAGCTTCGGTGGTTCGCGGCGGAGGGTTGATGGGGGAGGTATCGGTTTCGGGGCGATCGGCGTGCATCGACCGGGTTCCGTTGCGTGCCAGCGGCGGGGGTTTGGCCTATCATGCCCGCACAATGTACGTAGTCGTTATCGGCGTTTTGTCGCTCGTGCTCGCGTTTTCGGCGCCACCGTTGCGCTGGATCACCGGCCCATCGGCGGCGATCGCGTCGGCCGTCGCCGCGACGCTCGTCCCGGTCGTGGCCGCGTGGATCGTGGGCCGACGCGCGCTTCGGCTGCTGGATCGCAACCCGGCGGATCCGGGGATCGGGCAGTTCGCGTTCGGCCGGGGCATGCTCATCGTGCGGGCGTTGTTGGGGCTGGCCCACGCGGGCCTGCTCGCGACCACAGACTGGATGACACTCTGCCTGCACACGCCGATCGTCGGGCGCTGGCCGGCGGTGGGGGGGCTGCTTGCCGCCGTGCCGCTGCTGGTCTCGATCCTGCTGGTGTGGATCGTGGTCTACCCGGTCGAGCGGGCCATCCGCGAAATCGCGCTCGAAACGTACCTGTTCCGGGGTCGCCCGGTGCGTCCGGTGTGGTCGCTGGCACAATACCTCGTGTTCAATTTGCGTCACCAGGTGCTGTTCATCCTCGTACCGCTGCTGATGATCCTGGCGGCGCGTGACATCATCGTCGCCTACGAGCGGCCCCTGCGGGCGTGGTCGGGGCAGAAGATGTTTCCCGACTTGCTGTTGGGCGTGTGCGCGGGGGCGGTCGCGGTGGTTACGCCCGCGCTGCTGCGGCGCATCTGGGTCACACAGCCGTTGCCGGACGGCCCGCTGCGCGATCGGCTGATGCACCTGTGTCGGCGATTGAAGATGCGTTGCCGGGAGGTGCTGATCTGGCATTCGGGGGGCATGATCGTCAACGCGGCGGTGATGGGGGTTGTGGCGCCGCTGCGTTATTTCCTGATTACCGACGGGATGCTCGAACAAATGCAGGACGTGCGGATCGAAGCCGTCTTCGGCCACGAAGCCGGTCACGTCAAGCGGCATCACATCCTGTTCTTTCTGTTGTTCGCGTTTATCAGCGGCTGCGCGATTACGTCGGTCAGCCAGCGCTGCCACGGCTTGGACAAGACGACCTACCAGGCCGTAATTCTCATCACGTCCGCGGCGCTCGTGTTCAAGTGGGGGGTGCTGTTCGGGTGGGTTTCGCGGCGGTTCGAGCGACAGGCGGACGTCTTTGGTGTGCGCACGCTGGCGCTCGCGGGTATCCCGTGCCTGATGGACTGCGCGTTGCACGGCGAGGCGAACAACCGGGAGGCATCCCCGAAGCCCGACGATCGACGGGGTGATCCCTTGTGCATGACAGCAGCCAACATTTTCGCGCAGACGCTGCACGAAGTCGCGGCGTTGAACGGAATTCCGGTCGAGGCACGGAGCTGGCGTCACGGTTCGATCGCGTCTCGCGGGCGTGCCCTGGTGCAACTCGCTCGCGACCCGCTGGCAACCGCGCGGTTTGAAAGACGCCTTTTCTACGTGAAGCTCGCGATCCTGTTGGCGGCGCTGGGGGCGGGAGCAGTGGCGGCGACGGACGTCGGGCTGTGGAAACTGTTGGGCCTCTGACCCCCGACAGGTCGCGGGCCGGATGAAAAACGCGGCCGCGCCGCTGGTTGCGACGGGCCGCGGGGAAAGCTCTCGCGTAAGCGCCGGCGAGCCGGCGCGGTTCAGCCCTTGAGCAGTTGTTCCGTCTTGGCCGAGAGGGCTTTGACGTGTTCGACGCTCTTGAGGAAAGCTTCGCGTTCTTTCTCGTCGAGATCGGCTTCGATGATTCGCTCGACGCCACCGGTTCCCAGCACGCACGGCACGCCGACGAAGTAGCCGCCGACATCGTATTCCTTGTCGCAGTACGCGGCGCAGGGCAGCACGCGCTTCTTGTCGCGGATGATGGACTCGGCCATCTGGATGGTGGCGGCGGAGGGGGCGTAGAAAGCGCTTCCGGTCTTGAGCAGGCCGACGATTTCGGCGCCGCCGTTGCGGGTCCGGGTGACGATTTCGTCGAGTTTCCCACCGGGGATGAACTGGGTAACGGGAATACCGCTGATGCAGGTATAGCGTGGCAGGGGAACCATCGAGTCGCCGTGCCCGCCCATGAGCAGGGCGCTGATGTCCTCGACGCTGCAACCGACTTCCTTGGCGATGAAGGCCTTGTAGCGGGCGACATCGAGGATTCCCGCCTGCCCGACGACGCGGTTGGGCGGGAAGCCGGAGACCTTCCACGCCGTGTAGACCATGGCATCGAGCGGGTTCGAGACGATGATGAGCACGGCATTGGGGCTCTTGGCGGCGGCCTGCTTGGTCACCTCGGCGACGATCTTGACGTTGGTCTGGATCAGGTCGTCGCGGCTCATGCCGGGCTTGCGCGGGATGCCGGAGGTGATGATGACAATGTCACTGTCGGCGGTTTCCTCGTAGCTGTTGGTGCCGATGATGTTCGCGTCAAAGCCCTCTACCGGCGACGCTTCGTACAGGTCAAGTGCCTTGCCCTGCGGCATGCCCTCGACGATATCGACGAGGACGATGTCGCCCAGTTCCTTCGAGGCGGCCCAGTGCGCGCAGGTGGCGCCGACGTGGCCCGCTCCGATTACCGTGATCTTTGCGCGTTTCATGGTATCTCCCGTTGAATCACGTTGCGGCGACACCGCCGACTGCCGGCGCGGCCGCTGCCGTCGCGTGCGACACGTATTCTACCGCTGATATGTCCAGCCTGCGACTGGCTGGGCGAAGCGATTTCGCAAGCCGAGGCAGGCCGCGGGCCTGAGAAGCACGCGGTCTTCCGGCGACAGCGCGCCCCGCAGGCGGCCGAGGGCCTCCGGCTCCCGCGCAATCACGCAAGCCGCCGCAACCTGGCCGTACCGCCTCGAGGGGCTCACGCCTGGGGCTGGAAAGCACGCCACTCGGACCACAGGCGCCGGGCGGCCAGTAGCAGGGCGGCGCCGATTCCCGCGTAGATGAATCCGACGATCGGGCGGGGGAGCAGCCCCGCGCGCAGCATGCGTCCGCTGGTCGCCATGAAGGCGATCAGGATCCACGTTTTCCAGGAAACGAAGCCACCGAGACAACGCCCGTCACCGCGGGCGCGGATACGATCCGTAATCCGCGTGGCGGCTTTGTGCAGGACAAAGCGGGCTTTAAGCGCGCCGGCGGCAATCGCCGACACCAGAATCGGGACTGCGTAATGGCTCGAACCGGCCAGGCTCCAGCGCACGCCGAAGAACAGCAATAACGCCCCGACGATGGTCCAGAGCGCAGCGGCGACGGCGATATGGGCGCGGGCCGGTGCGGCGGGCTTATAAGTTTCGAGTAGTTGCCGCATGGTGATCAGGGTTTGTCAGGTTCGGGAACGCCGCGGAAGTCGCGGCATGGGATGATCCAGTACCGTTGTTCGCCACGCCAGCCGACGCGGTGCGTGTAGAGCAGCGTGGCCTGGCCGACATGGGCGAAACTGTTCTTCAGGACGGCGAGTTTGCGGGCCTTGAGATCCTTGGCGATGAGGATGGCGTCGCGGCCGAGGAGCTGATGGGGGTTGTGCCAGCGCATGAAGTTGAGCCCGCCGCCGATGGCCGCTTCGATCGGGATGACGTCGTTCCAGTCGTTGACGGACTGATCGGGGTCGCGCATGTAGAAAGCGAGCTCGCTGGCCAGTTTGTACTTGCCGTCGACGAGGATGAAGGGTTCGCGACCGGTGCGCTGGGCGAAGTCGTCTTCGGCCGTCTCGGCGGCGTTTCCGAGGCCGACCCAGGGGGCCATCAATTCGGGCCGGGGCGTGCCCGCGATCGGAATCGAGATGTACAAGAGAATGATGGTATCGACGGCCGCCATTCCGACGGTATAGCGGGCCACGGTTTTCCAGTGGAGCGCACGGGACACGCCGGGAAAGAGCATCAGGCCGGGTTTGCGAAAAAGAACGGAGCCGACGGGCAGGAGACCGAGATAGGCGGGCAGCGGCCAGTTGATCTTGACTTCCGTGAACAGCCCGTGCCAGAGGCAGACGGCGAGCCACGGGGCGGCGAAACAAGCGGCGAATCGCCAGCGGCCGACGGAATCGTGTCGAAAACGTCGCAGGGCGAGGACGAATGCGCCGATCAGAGCGGCGAAAATGAGCGGAGACACGACGGCGAATTGGGCCCCGATCCACGAGAGCGTTTTCAGCGGCGCCAGATGTCCGTGCTCGCCCACCCGTCGAAGAAACTGGAAACGAAACGACGCCCAGTCATGCTGGGCGTTCCACCAGATCACCGGGCTGGCGACGGCGAGGGCCAGCGCCAAGGCCACCCACGGCCAGGGTCGGGTGAGCATCCGCCGCCCGCGCTTGTCCGAGAGCAAGAACAGGAAGGTCGAGGGGACCAGGAATGCCGCGGGGTACTTGGAAAGAAACGCCAGCCCAACGGCGATTCCCGCGAGGATCCACCAGCCGGGACGTTCTCGCCGCACGGCCCGCGTGATCGCCACCAGCGCCAGCAGCCAAAAGAAAACCAGTGGTGCGTCGGGGGTGGCGACGAATCCCGTGCCGCAGAACACGGGGGCGAGCGCATACAGCAGGGCGGTCGCGATGCCGACCCGTCGGCCGTACCAGTCCGCCCCCAAGCGATAGCACAGCCACGCCGCCCCCGCGGAGAGCAACCACGTACCCAGTCGCACGCCGAGCTCAGTCGGTCCGAAAACGAATGTGCCGGCGGAGATCAGCCAGGCGACCATGGGGGGGTGGTCGAGATAGCCCAGCGCCGGGTGCATGCTGTACATCCAGTAGTAGGCTTCTTCGGGAATCAGTGTGGCATGCCCGATGAGGAGCAAACGCACGAGCAACAGGGCGAGGATCGCCAGCAGCGCTCCGCGCCCGTCGAGCCACCAGCGGCCGTTGCGGGCAACTCGCCGCAGGTGTGGTTCGGCGGGACGACCCGCCGCCGGGGCTCCCCGCTCGCGAGCGACCGCCGAAGGAGGGATCTGCGCTGTCGAGCACGGCGAGCCGATGTTGAGGTTTCCGCTCACATTGATATCCCGTATCCCCACCCACACCGTTCCATGTAGTCATGATAGTCGAGATCGGCGGGCGGCCCAACCGGGCGCGTGTCCTGGTCTAGCCTGGGAAGAATTCCCCCGGCGGCGCGCGGAATACCCGGGAAGGGTTCCCCGCGGTTGTTCCGGGCCTCTCACGTGACTGGTTCACGCCGGTTTTCCGGTTTTTTGAACGGTTGCGCTTTCGAACGGTCACGAGAGCTCGGTAACGCCTGACGTCATCTCTCGCAATGAGGTGTCTCTGGGGGAGGACGGTGCGCCTACTTCGCATCGAATCGCAGTTTTCCACCTGGGTAATGCGTGATGGCGCGGGATGCCAGATAGTCGCGGGCGGCGGGTCGCTCATCGAGGTAGGCATCGAGGAACGCCAATGTGCTGAACGAGACAACGCTGGCGATGTACTCGGGGTTCTTCGGCGGTGGCTGCCTGTGCCACGGATCGAACATCTTGTGGGCGTAGGAAAAGTGCGTGGCACCGTCAATGAACAACAGGAACTTGTCGCCCGGCGGGGCGTAGGTGAAAGGTTCTTGACGTGTATCGGGGGTTTCGCCGCTGACGGGGGCCGTGTCTCGGCTGCCGGTGATGACCAGCATCGGAATATGAATGTCGCGCCAGGAGTCCTTGCGCAGCGTGTGCCGCCACGTTCCCTGTCCGGAAATGAGGATTACCGCTCGAACCCGATCATCCCGAAGGTTGATCGTGCGCCGACCGACATGGAGCCTGACGCCGGCCAACGCTTGCGCGGTCATGGCGCCCGCCGAATGGCCGGCCACTGCGATGCGGTCGTGGTCGATGCGTATCGAGGGTGGGTGGCCGGGGGCGGTATGCGCGCGGGCATCGCGATTGATCCTGGCTTCGACCAGGTCGAGCGTATCGAGGATGAGCCGAATATCCGCGCAACGTTGCGCGAGGTGCACACTCCGCAGCAGCAGCCGGGGATTGCGACGCATGGCGCGGAGGTCTTCGCCGTGAGCCCGCCGCAGGCGGATCGAATCGGCATGCGTGGGGTGAATGACGATGTAGCCGTAACTGGCCCAGTGGTGGCTGAGGGTAGCGAAGGCCCCGCCGTCGCCTCCGCCGCCGTGGGAGAAGATCACGAGGGGAAGAGGTTGGGAGGCCGTGTGCGCGTCGCGAGCTTGCGGGTAGCGGATGAGCAGCGGGAGGGGGTCTTCGTGGTGTTCGCGGGGCAGTTGGTACGAGTCGATTTGGCGGACAGCAAAGGGGCCGTCCGCGGGACGGTATGCGCTCGGGAGCGTGGCCGAGGCGGGCGGCTGACCGAGAGCCGCGGCGACGCCGATCGCGCAGAACCAGCTCCAGAGCGCGGGTGCGATCGTGCGGAGGCGGGCAGGGGGGCGCCACGCGACCATCACGGCACCAATCGCACACTCACGCCGTCGTTTGCCGCGACGGAGCCGATTTTCGCCGCGCAGATCGCGCCGGCGCGTGCCAGCGCCGCGAGCAGCGTGTCGCACCGATCGGCGGAGACGCTCAACACGAGTCCGCCGGAAGTTTGCGCGTCCATCAACGTCGCGGCGAGAGCGTCCTCGACGGCCGGGTCGATGGCGAGCTGTTGGCCGAGGAAGTCGGCGGTGGTCTGGTAGGTGCGGGTGAGGACGCCCCGGCGGGCGAATTCGAGCGCGCGGTTCATAAGGGGGACGTGGTGGGTGTCGATGGTCATGGTGACGCCCGCGGCGATTGCCATTTCGAAGACGTGCCCCACGAGCCCGAAACCGGTGACATCGGTGCAGGCGTTGACACCGACTTCGAGGGCCGCC
>JALSRY010000540.1 GCA_026984555.1 Phycisphaerae bacterium | reverse complement strand
TCCGTGGGCCCCGGCAGCTTCACCGGATTGCGGGTAGCCGCGACCGTCGCCCGTATGGTCCAGTTCACGGTCGGTTGCCCCGTCGTAGCCGTTCCGACGCTCGAAGTCATCGCCCACAACGCCCCGACCGAGGCGACACCGAGAATCCTCGCGCTGCTCGATGCCCGGCGCGGACAACTGTACGCGGCCCTGTTCGAGCGCAACGCGGCAGGCGACTTGCATGAGGTCCGCTCCGCAGGAGTTTACGAGCCGGCCCCCCTGCTCGCCGACATCCCCTCGCCATTCTGCATCATCGGCCCCGGCATCGAGCCACACCACGCCGCCTGCGCAGCCTCCGGTGGACGGATACTCGACCCGGCGACGTGGACGCCGCACGCCGAGGGCGTTCTTTGCGTCGCCCGGCGCTACATCGCCGCAGAACGCTTCTGCGCACCCGAGGAAATCCGCCCGTGCTATCTCCGCCCGCCCGAATGCGAAGAAGTCTACGAACAGCGGCGAGCGGAAGCCCGCCGTCGCCGTGCCGCCCGGCAATCTCCTCCCGGTCCGTAGCGCGCTACCCCCTCGCATAGCGTCCCCTTTGTCCCGCAACGGCCTGGCAAACGCTGCCAACCTGTCCAGAGCCATTGGCAAGCCCCTGCCCGCGGTTGTCACAGGTGAAACGCCCGAGCCACCCCACGGAGCCCCCCCGCCGTTCGCAACCGTATTCCCGCCTGTACCGATTTTCGCCGGACCGTTAGCATGACGCCCGTTGCAGCGGAGTCCCACGGCGACCCGGCGATCGGCTCGGACCGCGGCTCGTCGTCTTGGTGATCAGGAAAGTAAGCCCCATGAAAGAACAGCTCATCGAGTGCGTCCCGAACTTCAGCGAAGGCCGCGACCGCGGCATCATCAAACAAATCACCGATGCGATCGAATCGGTCGAGGGTATCACACTGCTCGACGTCGATCCCGGCCAGGCCACCAATCGCACGGTCGTTACCTTCGTCGGCCCGCCCGAACCCGTCATCGAGGCCGCCGTCCGCGCCGGGCGAAAGGCCGCCGAACTGATCGACATGAGCAGGCACCACGGCGAACACCCTCGTTTCGGCGCGATGGACGTATGCCCGCTCGTCCCCGTGGCCAACATCACCATGGACGAAGTCGTCCCCCTGGCTCACAAACTCGCTCAGCGGCTCGGCGAGGAGGTCGGCCTGACCATCTATTGCTACGAGTACGCCGCCACCCGCCCCGAACGCCGCAACCTCGCGGCCGTTCGCGCCGGCGAATACGAGGGCCTGGCCGAGAAACTCAAGACTCCCGAAGGCAAACCCGATTTCGGACCCGCCGAGTTCAACCCGCGCTCGGGCGCCACGGCCGTCGGCGCACGCGACTTCCTCGTCGCCTACAACGTCAACCTCAACACGACCTCGACCCGCCGCGCCAACGCCATCGCCTTCGACGTGCGTGAGAAAGGCCGCAAGAAACGCGAAGGCAACCCGCTGACCGGCCCCGTCGTCCGCGACGAGCACGGCAACGAGGTATGGATCCCCGGCTCACTCAAATGCGTCAAGGCCATCGGCTGGTTCATCGAGGAGTACGGCATCGCCCAGATCTCGATGAACCTGACCAACATCAGCGTGACGCCCGTACACGTCGCGTTCGACGAATGCTGCCGGCGGGCCGAGGCTCGCGGCGTGCGCGTCACCGGCTCGGAGCTGGTCGGCCTGATTCCGCTCAAGGCCATGCTCGACGCCGGCCGCTACTTCCTGCGCAAGCAAAAACGCTCGCTCGGCGTGTCCGACCACGAGCTCATCAAGATCGCCGTCAAGAGCCTCGGCCTCAGCGAGCTCTATCCTTTCAGACCCGAAGAAAAAATCATCGAATACGCCATCGAAGCCAAAAAGAGCGCCCCGCCTCGGCGACTCGCCGGCATGACCGTCGAGGATTTCGTCTGGGAAACCGCCAGCGAGAGCAAGGCTCCCGGCGGCGGCTCGATCAGCTCCGCCATGGGCGCCATGGGGGCGGCGCTGGGAACGATGGTCGCGAATCTGTCGAGCCACAAACGCGGCTGGGACGACCGCTGGGAGGAGTTCAGCAACTGGGCCGAACGCGGCAAAGCCTGCCACGACGAGG
>JALSRY010000539.1 GCA_026984555.1 Phycisphaerae bacterium | reverse complement strand
GCCGGAGCAGTTCGGGCAGATCACGAACCCGTACCACTTCTACAACATGTCGGATGACGCGCGGCACGCGCTGGATGCCGACCAGGTGCACGCGCTGGACACGAGCCGGATTAGCATCGGGTACCTGGCGCCGGCCCAACGGGAGTGGTTGACGACCGAGCAAGTGCAGGGCCTGTCGCCCAGCCAGTTCCGCTACCTGCCTCCGAGCAAGGTTCCCGACCTGACGACGGAGCAGATCGCGTCGATCACGAACCCGTATCATTTCTACAACATGTCGGCCGATGCGCGGCACGCGCTGACGCACGAGCAGATCCGGGCGATTCCGCAAGTGGTGCGGTCGGTCACGCACGTGGGCACGGATGGTGATGACGCCATCACCGGCGGGAACGACATCGACAACATCAAGGGGGGTGATGGGGATGACCTGCTCGCCGGCGGAGCGGGCAAGGACGTGCTCGATGGCGGGGCGGGCAACGACCACCTCGACGGCGGCGCGGGCGACGACTGGCTCATCAGCGGTGGCGGCAACGACCAGATGGCCGGTGACGCCGGCGACGACCGTTTCTCGTTCGAGAATCCGCACGACGGCGACACCTACACGGTAGATGGCGGCGACGGTACGGACACGATCGACCTGAGCCAGTTTCACAGCTCGGATGCGACCATGACCAACGGGCGTATTGTGGTCGATCTGGGTGACGGGCAGTCGTTCACGATCGAGCACCAGGATATCGAAGCGGTCCGGTTCGCCGATGGCGACGTGGCGGCGGTGTACAACTCGCCCCCGGAGGCGGACGCCGGTCCTGACATTCACGTAACCGAAGACGAGGCCGTGGTGCAGCTCAACGCCACGCCCACCCACGATCCGGACAACGATGCGTTGACGTACACCTGGCGACAGGTGGACGGTCCACAGGTCGAGCTCCACGACGCCGATTCCGCCCGCGCGTCGTTCGAAACGCCCGATGTGCAGGAGCGTACGACGCTCAAGTTCGAGGTCACGGCCAGCGACGGACAGTACAGCGACACGGACACGGTCGAGGTGACGGTGGACCCGGTGAACCACGACGTGGTGGCGGACGCGGGTGCGGACATCACCGTGCAGGAAGGCGAGCTGGTTTCGCTCGACGCGGGCGCGAGTCACGATCCCGACACTGAGGACACGCTTTCGTATCAGTGGGTCCAGGTGGACGGACCGCAGGTCGAGCTGAGCGATCCGCACGCGGTCAACCCGACGTTCACCGCCCCCGAAGGCATGCACGACGAAACGCTGCGATTCGAGCTGCACGTCTCCGACGGACAACATGAACACGTGGATACCGTCGATGTGCTCGTGCAGGCGGATAACGATGCTCCGCTCGTCGACGCGGGTGAGGCTCAAGACGTCGTCGCGGGCGAAGTGGTGCACTTGGCGGGGCAGGTCACCGACCAGGACAGCGACGCGCTGACGTACATGTGGGTGCAGACCGGCGGTCCGCCCGTGACGCTCAGCGATCCCCACGCCGCCGCGCCGACCTTCGTGGCTCCGCACGATGTGCAAGATGCGACGCTGTCGTTCGAACTGCACGCTACGGACGGGGTCAATACGACGGTGGACGCTGTGGACGTTCATGTCACGGGGACCGGGCATGATTCGACCGATGGCGATTTGCCGGGCGATGGTTCGGGGTCGGACGGGGCGACGCTGCCGGCTGATGGAACGGACGTTACGGCCGGGCCGTCGCCTGTCCACACGCCGGATGCGACGCCGACCGATGGCGATTTGCCGGGCGATGGTTCGGGGTCGGACGGGGCGACGCCGCCGGCTGATGGAACGGACGCTACGGCCGGGCCGTCGCCTGTACACACGCCGGATGCGACGCCGACCGATGGCGATTTGTCGGGCGATGGTTCGGGGTCGGACGGGGCGACGCCGCCGGCTGATGGAACGGACGCTACGGCCGGGCCGTCGCCTGTACACACGCCGGACGCGCCGCCGACCGACGCACCGGACGCACCGGCGGCGCCGGAGGCGACGGATCTGCCGGTGGATCAGCCCACCGACCAGCCCGACGAAGCCCCCGGTTCACCAACCGTGATCGGCGAGGCGTTGACGGTTTCCCAAGCCGGCGACGG
>JALSRY010000538.1 GCA_026984555.1 Phycisphaerae bacterium | reverse complement strand
GGTATGATCGGAAGGCGGAGACTGGGGCCCGGCGGCGGTGTGGCAGACGGACGGGTGACGATGACGTCGTTATCGCTCGATATGTATCTCGACAAGCGCGTGGTGCTCGACACGGCGGGGCCGATGATCTACGTCGGCGTGCTGGAAGCGTATGACGACCGCGGCTACTGGCTGGCCGAAGCGGACGTTCACGACCGCAACGACGGTCATAGCACCAAGGAACAGTACATCAACCAGTCGTGCGAGCTGGCGCGTGACGGCGCGATCCGCAGCAATCGCCGGCGGGTATTCGTCGAGCGGTCGGCGGTGATCAGCGTCTCGGCACTCGAAGACGTGGTCTGAACGGCGTGTCGGCGGCGGAGCGGGAAGGCGTCTAGAGTTCGTCCTCGTCGTCGAAGCGGCGGTACACGACGCGCCCGCGCATGGCCCAGGCGATTGCGAGCAGGGAGGCGCCGATCGTGATCAACGCCCCGGCCACGATGAGGGCCAGCAATCGCGGAAACAGCAGGATCAAGACACCCAGCAACACGAGCAGGGCACCGAAAAACGCCGGCGCCAGCCACATCCCGCCGAACCCCAGGTTGGGTTGTTGAAACTGCACGCGTGGTACTCCTGATGCACGGTCCGTGTGCATGACGGCAGCGGCGCCCGGTCCCCGATGTCGCCCCGCGGCGGACCGGCAAGCAGGGCCGATGTCCGGCCGCCTTCCGGCGCCTGGCGGGCGGTACGTAGCGCCGCCCGAGGCCCGGGAATCCCCTGTGCGGCAAATAATGCTTGAGCCGCCGCGAATAAGGGGTGATGATATCCGGCAAACGTGGTCGCGACGAGGGGCCGAAAGCGAAGATGGCTGAGGCGTTGTTGGAAATCGAGCATTTGCGGGTGGTGTTCGGCCGCCTGGTAGCCGTGGACGACCTGACGCTCGAGCTCGGCGGGGGGCAACTTCTGGGCTTGATCGGCCCCAACGGGGCGGGGAAGACGACGACCCTGCGGGCGGCGGCGGGGCTCCAGCCAGCGACAACGGGCCAGGTGCGTTTGTTCGGCCACAATGTCTTCGAGCATCCGGAGCGGGTCAACCACCATCTCGGTTTCGCGCCGGACACGCCCGGGTTGTACCCGACGCTCACCGTCGCCACGTTTCTCGAATTCATCGGGCGTTGCTACGGCCTGTCGCCGCAGATGATCCGCGAGCGGATCGACCACTGGCTCGAGCGGCTGTGGCTGGCGGACAAGCGCGAGGAGCGGATCGCGGAGCTGTCGCGGGGGATGCGCCAGCGGCTGGCGGTGGCGCGAACGCTGCTGCCCGACCCGCACGTGGTTTTACTGGACGAACCGGCGGCGGGTCTCGACCCCGCGGGACGGGTCGAGTTCCGTCAACTGCTGGCGTCGCTGCGTGACCAAGGCAAGGCGATCATCGTTTCCTCGCACATTCTGGCGGACCTCGCGGAGTATTGCACGCATATCGCGATCATGGGACACGGGCGGCTGCTTCGTTACGGCACGGTGGCGGAAGTGGCCGGCGCGGCGAGCAACCTGCGGACGATGTACCACATTCAGCTTGCGCGGCGTGTGGGCGACCTCGCGGAGCGTCTCCAGCCGCTGCTCGCCGACGAGAGCGTCACGCAGCTCGATTTCGACGGGGACCGCATCACGCTCGAATACGATCGTGACCGAGAGGCGGCCGCGGAATTGCTGCGCCGGTTGCTGGGTGTGGGGCTGCCCGTGGCGGAGTTCCGCGCGATCGAACCCGATCTCGAACAGGCTTATCTGCGTACAGGCATTCGCCAGGTAGACTGACGACATGACGCTCAACCCGATCTTCTGGCTCCACGCGCGTATCAACGGCCGCAAGCGGTCGATGGTGTTGATTCCGGTTATTTACGCCGGCGTTGTGATACTTTTCGCGACGCTGAGCTTCCGTGTCGCGGACGCCAAGCGTGATTATCCGCAGCTCTACTCGACGTGGCTGATGTTCATGACCGCGGCGCAGGGGCTGTTTCTGCTGATCGTGGCGCCATCGTTGATTCGGCGATCGGTGCAACGTGATTTCGACAGTGGCATGATGGAATCTCATCGGCTCAGCCCGATGAGCAACCTGCGGATCGTGTTGGGGTACCTG
>JALSRY010000537.1 GCA_026984555.1 Phycisphaerae bacterium | reverse complement strand
TTCGGTGACGACGTGACCGCCGACGAAGGTGACAAGGTGCTGATGCGGTGGAATCTCGACGACGGGCGGGTTCGCGTGATCTACGGCGATCTGCACGTAGCGACGCTGCCGGCGGGGGCGGTGGCGGGCGAAGGGGCGTCGGAGAAGCCAGCGGCCGGCGCGGAATCGACGGGGGGTTGACCGGGTTGGCGGGGGGATCGGTACGGCGCGGGCTGCGGCACGGCGTATGCCGGGTCGCAGCCCGCTTTCTTTGCCGGCGGGTGGTTATCGAGCGAGCTGTTTGCGGGCCGCCTCGACCACGTTTTTCAGCAGGACGGCGACCGTCACGGGGCCCACGCCGCCGGGTACGGGCGTGATCGCGGAAGCGACCGCGGCGACCTCGTCGAACTTCACGTCGCCGACGGTCTTGCGGAGGGGCTGGCCGTCTGGGCCGGGCACGGAGATGGAGTTGATGCCCACATCGATGACAACGGCGCCGGGCTTGACGTGGTCCGCGCCGATCAGGTTGGGCTTGCCGACGGCGACGACGAGGATATCCGCGCGGCGGGTGTGGGCGCTGAGGTGGCGGGTTGCGATGTGGCAAGCGGTGACGGTGGCCATCCGCGTGGTCAGGAACATGGCGATGGGCCGGCCGACGATGCGGCTCTGGCCGACGACGACGGCTTCCGCGCCGCGCACCTCGACGCCGCTGCGGTGGATCATCTCGACGACGGCGAGGGCCGTACAAGGTGCGATGATGGGGGCGTCGTAGAAAAGCCAGCCGATGTTCGCGGGGCTGACGCCTTCGACGTCCTTGTATGGGTCGATGCGGAATTGGGCGGCGGCGGGGTCGATCTGCGGAGGAAGGGGCATCTGGAGCATGATGCCGGTGACGCCGGGGTCGGCGTTGAGACGATCGATTTCCGCGAGGAGCTGCTCTTGGGTGGTGGATTCGGGCAATTCGACGAGTTCGTGCTGGACGCCGGCCTGGAGGCAGCGTCTTCGCTGCGAGTCGGCGTAGAGGCGGGCGGCCCGGTCGTGTCCGACGAGGATGGCGTACAGGCGGATCGGGCCGTAGCGCACGGTGTGGGCCGCGATGCGATCGCTGACTTCGTTGCGAATCTCGCCGGCGATGCGCCGGCCGTCCAGGATCTTCGCCACCATGGGCGCCCTCGCTACCGTGAGGGCGCATGATGTACGGACCCTGGCGCCGGTTCAAGCAGGCGGGGTTTGGAAAAGCGGCGGAGTAGAGAAAGCCGGGGGAAAGCCGGCGGGGGAAGTCCCCGGGGGGGCGAAAGAGGGGGGTCGATTGCCGCCGGCTGGTGTTCTCACGGGTGGAGCGGAGCACGAAGGCGGGACGTTTGCCCCCGGGCCCGGCGCCGCGCGGAAAGGGGGATGCAGGAGGATTTGAAGCTGGGGGGCGGACCGGGTAGCATGGGCAGCGCTTGGGGCGAAGGCTGGGCCGGTGCAGTGCGCCGGTCGGGCAACGGGTCAGGCCCTGACGGGAGCAGCCCACCCGGTCCGGTCCACGTGCATCGTTCACCTGGCCCGAGCCTCAGGCGTTTTTCCGGCAACAAAGCGAACCGCAAACGGCGACCGTGACCCCATGGCCTATACCGTACTGGCACGCAAGTACCGCAGTCGCACCTTCGAGGAAGTGATCGGCCAGGGGCCGATCGCCACCACGCTCGTCAACGCCATCAAGGCGGGTCGGATTCACCACGGCTACCTGTTCACGGGGACGCGCGGGGTCGGCAAGACGAGCATGGCCCGCATCCTTGCCAAGGCGCTGAACTGTCTTCGATTCGACGAGCCGACCGCGACGCCGTGCTGCGAGTGCGACGCATGCACCGCGATCGCCGAGGGGCAGGACATCGACGTGATCGAGATCGACGCGGCGAGCAACACGGGTGTCGACAACATCCGGGAGCTGCGCAGCAACACGGCGTATCGTCCGGCGCGCTCGCGATACAAGGTGTACATCATCGACGAAGTGCACATGTTGTCGACCGGAGCATTCAACGCGTTGCTCAAGACGCTCGAAGAGCCCCCGGAGCATGTGAAGTTCATTCTCGCGACGACGGAGATTCAGAAAGTCCCCGCGACGATTCAGAGCCGATGCCAGCGGTTCAACTTCCGC
>JALSRY010000536.1 GCA_026984555.1 Phycisphaerae bacterium | reverse complement strand
TAGCCACACCGCGCGGTGTCGCGCAGTTTCTCGTAGCGGACCGTTTCGCGATACCCCAGCCGATCCAACGCCGCGGCGAGCGCGTCGGCGTCGCCGACGGCGGTTTCGATCTCCTCGCGACTCTTGACCGCACCACCGTCGCGCGGGCCTTTGTAGGTGAGCGTGGCTTGTGGCGCGGGGGGGGAAGCGTGGCCGGCGGGCCCGGTGGGCAGCTCCCACGCCGTGCGCAGGCGCAAGCCGCAGTCGCGCCGGCGCAGATCGCCGGCCGGCGTGTCGAACATGCGGTTGATCTCGAACCGCGCCGCCTGCCACGCTACACCGGCGCGCCGCAGCGCAGCGCGAAGGTCCGCGGAATCATCGACCCGAAACTTCAACTCGATTTCGCGTGGCATGGCGTTTGGTCCGTTGACAGGCCTGCCGGCTCGTACCATGCTACCTTACAGACTGTCGGCTTGACATGGGGCCGATCCTGACCAAGCTCGTTTCTTGTCCATGTGGTACCGTCGGCAGATCGGCGCGAACGCCCCGGTTGCTCTTTGCGGGACTTGGTGTTTATGAACCACGCTCGTTTCCATCACCTCATCGCCGTGTCCAGCGCGTGCCTGCTGGCGGCCGTCGCGACGGCCACCGCCCAGACGCCGCGAACTACGGGCCAGGCCCTTCTCAAGCAGCAGCGCATGATCGATGAACAGCTCGATCGCCAACGCGCGCGGATCGCACCGCTCGACGACCTGCTCGATTGGGAATGGGGCGGCTGGCTGGAATACTATTTCTTCGATTTCAACGACGGTGTGCAGTCGCAGCGACTCTACCAGCGTCCGGCCTTCGCCCTGTGGACCCACCTGGACATCGACCACGGTGCACACGAAATCTTCGCGCGCATGAAGCTGACCTACGAGTATTTCAACCCCGGCGACCAGTACAACCGCCGCCGCGACTGGGTCGGCCCCAACCTCGACCGCGGTTGGTACCAGATCGACATCGGACGGGCGTTCCGGCTGGCCGAGCCTTCCGACCCGTTGCAACTCCGGCTCAAGATCGGCCGGCAGGAAACCCAGTTCGGCACCGGTTACGTCCTCGACATGCCGCTCGACGCCATCACGCTCGACGCCCGGCTCTACGACCTGCGCGTGCGGGCCCTGCTGGGCAAGACCATCGGCGGATACCCCAACATCGACCGCAGCGCCCCCGTCGCCGACCACAGCGCCCGCAACTTCTACGGCGTGCAGGTCAGCTACCAGGGCCTCGAAAACCACGAGCCCTTCGTCTACGCGATCTGGAACGACGATCACACCGCCGAGAGCCCGCGCGATCCGCTCCAGGATTTCGGTTACGACAGCCAGTATTTCGGCCTCGGCTCGCGCGGAAGCCTCGCCCACAACTTCAATTACTGGGCGGAATGGGTCTACGAGAGCGGCCACAGCTTCGGCGACGGAAACTACCGCCGTCAGGATCCGATCGATGCTTGGGGATTCGATGTCGGCCTCGAATATCTCTGGGACTGTCCGACGCGACCGCGAGCCTCTGTCGAGTACATGTTCGCCAGCGGAGATTCCGACCGGCTGTTCAGCGCGACCAGCACCATCGGCGGCAACCGCGGCGGAACGCGCGACCACGGCTTCGCCGCCTTCGGCTACCGCGATACCGGACTCGACGCCGCGTTTGTCCCCAGCAACCTGCACATCTGGCGTGCAGGCGGCAGCCTCGCGCCCCTCGATCGGATCGACTGGCTGCGTGATTTCGAGATCGGCACCAACTGGTTCCTGTACTACAAGCACCACCGGCGCGGGGCGCTCAGCGATAGCACCGCCGGGCAGTTTTCCGGCTACGTCGGATGGGAGATGGATTATTTCCTCAACTGGCGCGTCGCGTCGGACGTGTCGTGGACGCTGCGCTGGGGGGCGTTCTTCCCCGGCGACGCGTACCAGGACCGCTCGACCCGCAACTTCCTGTTGACCGGACTGACCTGGAGCTTCTAGATGTGCTTCCGCGAACTTGCTACGATGGCCCGCCGCCCGCATCGGCGGGCGCGGATAGGCACGGCGGCGCCGGCAATCGCCTTTTCTCTGCTGGCCTTGGTCGGTTGCCGGCAGCCATCGGCCGCGATCACGACCCAGCCG
>JALSRY010000535.1 GCA_026984555.1 Phycisphaerae bacterium | reverse complement strand
ACTGATGATGTGGTAGAGTGCATGCAAAATCACCCTGGATGGTTGGTTTTCGCCACCCCCGCGGGGCCACGCGCACACCGGCCCATTGCGGATTCTTCCGCGTCTGGAATATTCTACGCCTGTGATCGCTCAAGGTCGCTTCAAAACTACCGGCGGTGCGGGATTTGCCCGCCGATCGCCCCGGCGTGCGGACCAGACGCAGTCATGTTGTAGACTCCATCCACTCGCGCATTCGGTCGAAATTTCGTAGCAGCCAGCGAACTTTTCGTTTGGCCATCTGGAGCACACCGAACCCCGGGATCTGCCCCAGTGAGCCGGTAACGGCGACCGGGACGACACATTCGGAAATCAGCGATTCGATCATCAGGTGGGGGATGGCCTCGATCTGGCTTGCGTCGAGACGCGCCCGGGCGGTGTAGGCGCGGTAGAACCGCCTCATGCGGGTCTGGTCGAAAAACTCGGGCCAGGCATCGGGCTCGTCGCCGTCGAAAAGGATCGAGAACTGGAGCATTCCGTTGGCCAGATCGACCACCGCGGGGTTACGCCGGGCCGAGTCGAAATCGAGCACGACGGCCACCTTGCCGCCGCGGAAGAGCATGTTTCCCGGGTGCCAGTCGCCGTGAATGATCCACGCGGGCCATCGGGCGTAGCCCAGTTGCTCGACCGCTTCACACGCCTCCTCGTAACGTTCGAACAATTCCTGCGTCAACCCGAGCACCTCGGCCTCGCGCCCGACGACCGAATCGTGGCTGGAGATCGTCGTCGGGACCGCGTTGAGCCCGCCGCGGACGTTGGGGGAGTTGTGGAATCCTCCCGTCGGGGGTTGCCAGGTCGTTTCAAAACCGCGCACGGCCCGGTGCAGGCGGGCCAACGTCTTGCCGGCGTGATAGGTCTGCGCCAAGGAGAAATCGTAGTGTTCGCCGCTGACGTACTCGAACAGCTCATATACCCGCCCGTCGCGCGTGCGGAGCGAGTCGTGTCCCTCGCGCGTACGAATCAGTCGCGGCACCGGAAAACGCTTGGCCCGCAGGTGGCGCAACAACGCGTGCGTGAACATGATTCGCGCCGGCTTGTCCCGGCCCGCGGCGCGGCGTTTGAGTAGAAACCGCCCCCGTGCCGTGCGAATCACGATCTTCGGCGAACGCCGCGAGCCCCGCGGGTATTCGCGCGCGCTTTCGATCACGCCGAGGTCGTAGTGGCTCAGTACGACCGCGAGTTCGCCGGAGGAAAAGCGGGCGCGCGCGGCGTTCATGGCAATAGACCGCGACCGGGGGCGCGCCGCGCCCGGCCGGGTTGGGCGAGACCGTGCCGGACGCCGTCACTCATTGAGAATCAGATCCACGAATCGCTCGACATCGAGCACATCGAGCATTCCGTCGCCGTTGACGTCGCCTCGCAACACCGGATCGAGGTCGGGATACTTGCGCGCGTAGCCGTCCGGATCGACGAGGGCGGCCAGAAACGCATCGACATCGAACTTGTCGAGCTGGTCGTCGCCGTTCATGTCGCCCAGGCGGACGTATTCGGCGAAGATCACATCGCCCTCCTCGATTCGCCGCCGCAGCACCGGACGATCGGTCTTGCGCAGCGTACCGTTGATCACCCAGCCGAGGAACGCGAGTCGCGGCGTGCGTGCGGGGGCCTCGAGCACGAGTTCCTCGCCCGTCAGGCACGCCAACCCGCCGTCGGGGTCGGGCGTCAAGCAGGGGGGATCCTGGCCGAGTCCGATGTGGACCGGGACTCCACTCACGGGGATCGAGCCGATCGTGACCACGGCGGGCAGGCGTCCCGAAATCGCGGTGCGATAAACCGCCACCGCTTCGGTGCGCCGCTCCACCGCCAGCAGCAGCCCCCGCCGCCGGTCCGCGCGGCGCAGGCCATCCACCGTCCAGTGACTGAAGACCCAACCGTCCACGCTCGGCGGGGCGACGAGATACACCTGGGTCTGCGGCGGGAGTGTCCGAGTGAACGGCGCGAGTGCATCGGAACGCCGGCCGGTGTCCGGGTCGATGACGATTACGGTTTCGCCGCGGACGGGTCGCAAGCGTACGGTCAGGGGGATGCCCGGGGGATCGCCGCGGAGCATCACCGCGCCCACGAGCCAAGTGTCGTCTGGGTCGTCG
>JALSRY010000534.1 GCA_026984555.1 Phycisphaerae bacterium | reverse complement strand
GGCCTGCGGATCATCTTCTCGGGCAATCGACACGAGGCGACCAAGTCGCTCGGGTCGTTGCGGCGCGACTTCTTCATCGCGGTGCTGCTCATCTACTTCATGCTCGCCGGACTCTTCCGCAGCTATATCCAGCCGCTGATCGTGCTGACGGCGATTCCGTTCGGCCTCAACGGCGCGATCGTCGGGCACCTGCTGATGGGCTATCCGCTTACGGTGCTGTCGATGATCGGGCTGGTGGCCCTGACGGGAATCGTGGTGAACGACGCGCTGATCCTGGTGGATTTCATCAACAAGGAGGTCGAGGGGGGCATGGAGGTTCGGCCCGCCGTCATCGCCGCCGCCGTCCGCCGACTGCGCCCCATCCTGCTGACGTCGCTGACCACGATCCTCGGGTTGGCACCGCTGATGACCGAAACGTCGTTTCAGGCGCGTTTTCTCATTCCGATGGCGATCTCGATCAGCTTCGGGTTGGCATTCGCGACCGTGCTGACGCTGGTGGTCGTGCCGGCGAACTACATGGTGTTCTACGATATCAAGGTCGCGTTACATCGCCTCTGGCACGGACCCGAAAAACCGCTGCCCACCGCCGTCTGAGCAAGTGCCCGGGGCGCGGCGGGGCCTTGGTCCCGTCATGGGCCGCCGGGCGCACCCCACTCCGCGAGCCGCCGCAGACCTTCGAGCAACTCCGCGTAGTTGGTGTCGTCAGGAAGCTGGACCAGCCTCTCGGGGGCGGCGTGTCAACTGCCGCACCGCCGTCGTTGGTCGCCCGCTTCCGAACGTCCGATAGCGTGGAGCATCATTCGCCGGGCCTTGCGAAACGGCTCGGGCACGCTCTCGGTTTCGTCGAGCAGACGCCGAAGCCGCAGCCGCAGGGTCTCGTGTCCGTGCCGCACGTCCTCGCGATCGGCCAACGCCGTCTCCAGCTCGCGCCGGATCACGACCGCGAGTTCGCGGATCGTTGCGAGCCGTTGCGCATCGCGGCTGCGTTGGAACCTGGCCATCACGATCTCCCGTTTCGGCGATGAGCGGAGGCAAGCAGAGCGACCCGCCGGCCGGGCTTGGCGATGCCGACCCACCGGGTCACTTAGGGCGCGCTATTATAGGGTGGGATTACGATGGTGCGGAGGAGGGGGGCAAGAAGCGAGTTTCCATGTGTGAGAAAACCAAGAAGATGCGTGGCGCGTGGCGCCTGGCTGCCGCGACGGCGACGATGGTATGGACCCTCGGCGTGCCGCTGGCGGCTCAGCCGATGCTGGTTTCGGGTGCGGCTCGGTCGGCGGGAGCCGTCACCGCGGCGGCGGCGCCGACGCCACGCGATCCCGAGCTGTCCGTCGAGATCGGTCCGGGCAATTCGTACGTCGTGCTCGAAAACAGCACGCTACGGGTGGAATACCTCCCCTTTTACGCGGATTTCGACCAGTTCGCGATTCGCCATTTCACGATCAAGGTGGGCGGTGGCGGCGACCAGGTGTGCGGCTGCGGCCAGCACTACTACATCGACGCCGATGCCGGCCGCGGCGTGCTGGCCGATGCGTGGATCGTCCAAGACGACGACCAGCGCAAAACCGTGCACCTGGAGTGGTTCAAGAACGGCGACACGTCGCGGCGGATCATCCACGAAGTCTCGATCTATCCGTGGGGCTGCTTCATCCGCGTGGACTACATCAACGTGAAGTACGGAACCAACCTGGTCGACCTCGGCACCCCCGGCGGTGTGATGAACGGCGCGCACGTCGCCTACGGTGCCGCCGACTGGGTCCGCGGTTATGTCACCCACGACTACGCGCCGACCGTCGGAAGCTATTACAACCGCTACCCGCCCGACGGGGTGAACGATCCCGCCGACGGGGGTTCGCTCAACTACAACGACCAGTTCATCGTCGGCGTCTACAACCCCGCCAACGGCATCGGGTTCGGCCGCGTGGCCCCCGTCGCCGACACCTCGATCCTCAAGCTCTTGCTCACCGAAAGCTCCCGCCGCGGACTCGAACTGTTCCCCCACCCGTTCGGGCTGTCACACCAGCCGTTCACCGGCTACATCTTCGGCGTCACCGGCGGCGGCGAGGGGGAGTTGCTCAGCACCGGCATGATGCTCGCGGATACGCAGCCCTGAAACGCCGTCCCGCAGCGGGGGTGACGAGTTCACGACGCGTCCCGGGCTTGCCTCCGCGCCGCGGCCGCGCGGCGCGCACGTTCTTTCGGAGCGCCGGCGCGGGCGTTATAATCCGCCGCCCCGGTTCTTCGCAAGGTACCGAATCGGTTTGGCGCGGTCGTGCGGCCCGCGCGACACGGGCGCCCGCGACTGGTCGCATGGAGGATGGCGCACATGCAGCCCATGGTTCCCAAGCGGATGTTCTTTACGCGCGGCGTCGGCAAGCACCGCCAGAAGCTCCAGTCGTTCGAGGTGGCCCTGCGCGACGCCGGCATCGCCCCGCTGAACCTCGTGAAG
This sequence comes from Phycisphaerae bacterium, assembly GCA_026984555.1. Classification (GTDB taxonomy): domain Bacteria; phylum Planctomycetota; class Phycisphaerae; order UBA1845; family Fen-1342; genus JALSRY01. The sequence goes on along the minus strand of JALSRY010000534.1, from coordinate 7,532 downwards.
GTCTCCAGCATCTTTCCTCCCGGCTGCAAGATCGTGCCGAAACGATCGGGACTCAAGAACCTCAACCCCGGCGAAATCACCTACTGCGTCCTCGCCGATTCCTCGACCAGCGAGCCCAACCGCCTCGTCTCCGCCGGCGTCGGGCTGGCCATCCCCGCCCGCGGCGAACACTACGGCTACATCTCCGAATACCACGGCTTCGGCATGAACAGCCGCAAGACCGCTGACCTCGTCGAAGACATGGCGGCCAGCATGCTGGCTTCCACGCTCGGGCTCGAGTTCGACCCCGATGCGGATTACGACGAACGCCGCGAAATCTACCGCATGAGCGGACAGATCGTCACGTCGCGGGCCTGCGTACAAACCGCGGAGGGGGACAAGAACGGGCTGTGGACCACCGTGGTTGCCGCGGCGGTGTTCCTCTTCGACTGACACCGCGCCGGAGGACACCCATGGCCGCGAGCATGCCGGAGAGTTTCCTGGGCCTCGACGGCCGCGACGCGGACTACACCCGCGCCCGGTTCGCCGTGCTGCCGATCCCCTACGACGCGACGACGAGTTTCAGCGCCGGAACCCGCGACGGGCCGCGGGCCATCATCACCGCCTCGCGCCAGCTCGAAGACTACGACCCGGGCGTAGGCCGCGAAGCCTACCGCGCGGGCATCGCCACGCTCGATCCCCTCGAACCCGACGCCCGCGGTCCCGAGCCGATGCTCGAACGCATCTACCGCGCCGCCCGCAAGGTCGTGCGCGACGGCAAGTTCCTGATCGGCTTGGGGGGCGAGCACAGCGTCACCGCGGCCCTGGTGCGGGCCGTGCGCAGCAGGCACAAGCGCCTTTGCGTCCTCCAGATCGACGCGCACGCCGACCTGCGCGACAGCTATCACGGCTCGCCCCATAGCCACGCCTGTGTCATGCGCCGCATACACGACATGGGCATCACCACCGTCGGTGTCGGCATTCGCAGTTTCAGCCGCGAGGAGGCGCGGTTCATCCGCTCGGCCGGCAAGTGCCTCATTTCCGCGGACGTGTGCCGCCGCTCCGACGACTGGATCAACCAGGCGGTCGCCACGCTGGGCGATCCCGTCTACGTCACCATCGACATCGACGGGTTCGACCCGGCGTATGCCCCCGGCACCGGAACACCCGAACCCGGCGGGCTCGACTGGTACCAGGTCACCGACCTGCTGGCGGCGGTCGCCCGGCAACGGCAAGTCGTCGCCGCCGATGTGGTCGAGGTCCGCCCCGTCCCCCCCTCGACCGCCACCGAGTACCTCGCCGCCCGGCTGGTGTACCGTCTGGTGGGACTCGTGGGGGCGTAAGCACCGCGCGCCGTCCGCGGCACGGCAAGGCCGCACCGGGCCGGGGCGCGTCCTCACGTAACGACCGTCGCACGCGGGTACGAACCAAGCACGGTCAGGTGCAGGCAGTGCTCGCGCGCACCGGCCAACGCGGCCTTGAGCGGCTCGTCGTCGACGTGTCCCTCGGCGTCCACGAAGAAGTAGTACTCCCACGCGTTGCGCCGGCTCGGCTGCGACGTGATCATCGACAGGTTCACGCCCGCGCTGCGAAACACGTTGAGCACATCCACCAGTGCACCGGCCTTGTGGGCGGTCGTGAACAGGATCGACGTCTTGTCATCTCCCGTGCGGCGGGCCGGCTCGCAACCGAGCACAAAGAATCGCGTGACGTTGTTGGGATTGTCCTCGATGTTGGCGACCTGGATCGGCAGGTGGTGCAGCTCGGCGGCGAGCTTGCTGCCGATCGCCGCTGATCCGCTCTCCCCGGCGGCCATCTGGGCGGCACGCGCCGTGCTCGGCGCCGCAATCGCCTTCGGCAGCAGACCGGTTTCCATCAACCATCGGCGACACTGGTCGAAAACCTCCGGCTTGGAATAAACCCGCTCGATCTCGCCCAACCCATGACGCGATAGCAGGTTGTGATGAATCCGCCGGTTGATCTCGGCACATACCTTCACGGGCGTGTCGAGAAAGGCATCCAGCGTCTCGCTGATGCCGCCACCCAGCGAATTCTCGACCGGCACGACGGCGAAGTCCGCGTGACCACGCTCCACCTCGGCGAACGCCGCTCGAATGTCCGCAACCGGTTCGTATTCCACCGCGGCGCCGAACTTGCCCGAAGCGGCGAGGTGGGAAAAACTGCCCAGCGGGCCGAGAAATGCGATTCGCAGCGGTCGCTCCAGCGCGAACGACCCGCTCATCAACTCGCGGTAGATCGCCAGCAAGACCGAGTTCGGAAACGGACCGGGATTGTCGCGGCAAAGACGCTGGAGAATCTCACTCTCGCGGTCCGAGGCGTACACCGGCGCCGCGCCCGCAGCCTTGATCCGCCCGATACGCTGGGCCAACCGGCCGCGCTCGCTGATCAAACGCAGCAACGCCTCGTCGATTTCATCGATCCGCCGGCGCACGGCCACGAGGTCGGCGAGCGAATCGTCCGGCCTATTGGGTTGGTCGGTCATGTCATCGCCTCGAGGCCACGCAGTCGCGGGCCGCGCCGTGCCCCGAGCTCACTGGCGCGCGAGCGTGCCGGTGCAAACGATCGTCTCTCCGGTTTCGAGCGTCACGGCGCCGGCGGTTTGGGTAACGTCGTATTCCGCGGTAATGCTCACCGCGAGTGCGTCGCCGCTGGCGGTGGCATCCATCGTCACCGTCGCCGTACCCTGCTGGGTCAGCGCACCCCCGGTGGCCGAGTAGTCGATCGAGAGCACGACGTGGGCCTGGTTCGCCGAATAGCTCGCCTCGGTCACGGTCACGTGCAGCGTGATTTCGAGATTCCCCGACGTGAACGTGACGGTCGCGGTTTCGCCGGTGCGAGCGATGTCAACCGTCTGGGTTTCGGCCCCCGCGAAGCCCCAGATCGGCAGGCCGGTCGGCACACCGTTGTCGTCGAACGTGATCGTCAGCTCGCGGGAGCCGGTGCGGGGAGTCTGAGGCGTTCCGCTGAGCGATTCGGTGGACGTGCACGACAGCGTGCCCGACCAGGTGCCGGCGATGGTGAACGCGGTCGGTGTTTGTGTCGGGCAACCCGCCACCAGCAGCAGGGGCGTGGTCGCGAGCAACCCAGCGAGCGCGATACGAACCATGAGCGATCTCCCGAAAGTGTGGTCGGCCGATCCAGTGCTTCTGACGCTTCCGGCACACAGTGTATCGAATTTGACCGCCGCGTCACGGGAGCACCGCCGGCCGGCTCGTCGCGCGGGGAGACGACTTCCGGCAATAAGCCCGGCAACGCGATCGTGGAGTCGCCCACACGCGGGAAACAGCCCGGTCGAGAGCGGCCCGCCCGCACCGCAGGAGACGGACAGCACCCGCTCAACGAACGCCGCGGGCCTGTTTTTCCTCCACAGGCGTTGCCCGTATGATGCACGGGCATGTACGAGATGCACGTGGGAACGCGACCGGCGCGGCGGGCCGTCTTGCTGCTGATCGTGGCCGGAGCGCTGGTCTTGTCGGTGGGGCTGGCCTGGATGCAGGTGCGGTCCGCGCGGACACTGGCCGGCCCGGTGCCGATCGAGGGAACCCCGCTGGTGGTACGGCCGCCGGCGGGTTGGGTGGCCAGTCCGCGCGAGCCGGGCACCTTCATCAAGCCGATTCGCAAGCGGGTGTGGGGCCGGGACGTCTGGACCGCGGACCGCAAGGTGACGTTCTCGTACAACGACTATTTCCACCAGCTCCAACAGTTGTTCGAGGCGATGGCGGTTTCGCCGGCGGAACCGGGCTCGATTGCCCGTTTTCCCGGCGTGCAGTTCGTCATCACCGAGCCGAAGAAGCGCTGGCTCCAGCAATCGGTTTATCGTTGGGTGACCACACCGTGGGGCGGGCAGCTTTCCGTGACCTACGTGCCGCTGGGAGAGGCGACCGCCGGCGACCTGGACCTGCTCGACGTGATCTGCGCGGGGATCGAAATCAAAGGCGCGGATCACGAGCGCAACGATGCGAAAACCCTGTCACGGGTCGGCGTGTCGTTTCCGCGGCCGGATGGTTGGCAGGTGCTGGGGCCGCAGGTCATGGCGGGACCGGGAATGTGTATCCAGGATGCGGCTCAAACGCCGCCGCGGTGGGCGTTGGCCCTGTTTCGTCGCTGGTTGCGTCCGGGCCAGTCGCCGGAAAACCTGCTGGCGATGGAAGCATCCAAGACGCTGGGGCGATTCGTGGTTCCGGCGCGACAGCCGGCCGCCCCGGATGCCTATGTGGCCTACGTGCGCAATGCGCAGGCGATCGGGGCGCACAGTGCGATCGTCTCGTTGTGGGTGGTCGCGGTCGAGCCCGACAAGGTCGCGATCATCTACGCATTGGCCGACCCGCAGCATGCTTCTCTGGCCGACGCTGCCGCCGGCCGGCTCGCGAGCCAGTTGCGATTCCTGACGCCGTACCCGCGTTGAGCCCGGAGACGCCTGGAAGATGATGACAGCGCCGCCCGACCGAGCGAAAGTCCCGATCGTCGCCCCGGCCGGCACGGAGGCGGATCAGCCCCTCACGGGGCGGGAGGTTTCGCCGCCTTCGCCGAGCGGGTCGGCACCCGAGGTGGAGCATTCCGCACCCGTGCGCGAGGTGATCCACGACATCGCGTGGGTGTGCCGCGCCGACTTCGCCGCCGTTCTGCGCGCGGCCGGACCACAGCGTTGGGACGACCCGGCTGCCGCGGGATGGACGCCGGTCAAGAACAATCCCGTGCGGTCGGTCTGGCGCAAGCGGCTCGGCGACCGGCCCTATTACCTGAAGGTCTACCACGAGCACACCTTGCCCGCGCGCTGGAAAGCCCGCTGGCAGGGCACCGCCGGCGAAGTCGAATGGAACGCGGGAGTGTACGCCCTGCGCCAGGGTATCCCGGCGGTGCGGCCCGCGGGATACGCGATCGTGCGCGGCACCCGCGGCCGGCGGTGTTCGCTGCTCGTCACGGAAGGTGTCGAGCCGGTCTACCTCCTGAGCGAGTTCTGGCGGATGCTCGAGGACGACGACGACCCTCCTCGCCGCCGGCGGGACAAGCGCTACCTCATCGATCTGCTCGCCGAGATGATCGCGCTGGCGCACCAAACGGGATTCGAGCACCGCGACATGCACGCCGCCAACATCCTCGTGCATCCGATCGCGCCGGGACAGTATCGCACGATGTTCTGCGATCTTCAGAGCGCACGGCTGGGACACCCGCTCGACGACCAGGCCGTCGTCCGCAACCTGACACAGCTCCACCAGTGGTTTCGCCGACACAGCGCGATCACCGATCGGCTCCGTTTCCTGCGCCGCTACCTGCGCTGGCGACTCGAGTACGAGTGTCTTTCGCCCTGCGGGCGGGCGCTCGGCCTCGATTTCGACCAGCTCGTCGCGGCGCTCGCCGACCGATCCGACCGACACGCGCGCCGGCTCTGGGCGCGGCGGGATCGCCGGACGCTGCGCAACAGCCGATACTTTGGCCGGATTTCGCTCCCCCGCGGCTGGCGCGGGTGCGTTTTTCTCAGCGCCAAGCGCACGTCTCCGGCGTCTCCCGCATCGCGCCTGGTGCTGGCGCGACCATGGTGGCGAACGCAACTCGCCGACCCCACCCGCTGGACCCGCGAAATCGCGCAAAACGCGTGCAAACGGTCGCACTCGGCACTCGTGGCGCGTGATACGCTCGACGCCGACGGCCAACGAATCGACGTGATCGTCAAACGGCCCCTGGCGCGCAACTTCCGGCGAAAGCTCCGGCAAATCTTTCCTCCCTCGCGGTCGATGCGCGGCTGGCGGATCGGTAACGCACTGCTCAACCGCGACATACCCGCGGCGCGACCACTGGCCGTGCTGGAAAAGCGGCTCGGTCCGTTCGTGCTCGACAGCCTGCTCCTGACGGAAGCGGTCCCCGGAGCACGTGACCTGGAGGCGTTCTTACGCGCCGGGCCTCGCGATGTGACACCGGCCCGGTGGTGGCGGCAAAAGACCACGTTGGGACGGCTCGTCGCCCGGCGACTCCGCGAACTGCACGAACGCGGTTTCGTACATCGGGATTGCAAGGCGCAAAACCTGCTCGTGGTGACCGAGCCCGAACTGGAGGTGATCTGGATCGACATGGACGGGCTGCGCGCCGTCCGGCATCCTCGCCCGAAAGACGAACTGCGCATGCTTGCCAGGCTGCACGTGAGCCTGATCGATGTACCCGCAGTCACCCGCGCCGACCGCGGGCGGGTTCTGAAAGCCTACCTGACGCGTTTCGGGCGCGATCCCGATACCTGGCGCACGGTCTGGCGCCGCATCGGGCAATTGGCGGAGCGAAAGCTGCGCGCGCTCGAGCGACGCCGGGCATGGAAACACAAACACTACGGCCGGGCATAATGCCGGCGACGAACTGGAGAATGCGGGCAGATGGCGGATTCCCACAAGGTTGACGATGATTTTCGCGAGGGCGTCGTGGTGGTTGTCCGGCGCGACGGCCGTTTCCTGATGATCGAGCGGGCCGCAGGCGTGTTGGCCGGGGGGGCATGGTGCTTCGTCGGGGGTGGGATCGAGCCCGGGGAATCGCAGGCCCAGGCCGTGGTTCGCGAGTTCGCCGAAGAGGTCGGCGGCGTGGTCGAGCCCGTAAAGAAAATATGGGAGTATCGGCGCCCAGACGGTAAGCTCTTATTGCACTGGTGGTTAGCTGAGTTGCGTTCCGAACGCCTCGCGGCCAACCCCGCGGAAGTCGCCGCGTTGCGCTGGCTCACCCCCGCGGAAATCACCACACTCCCCAACGTGCTCGATAGCAACCTGGCGTTCCTCGAAGAGCACGGTCGGCGACTGGTCGAAAAGCCGTAGGCCGCTCCACGCCTGCCCCGCCGCTCACCCCGCTGCGGAATCCGATCGCCCAGAAAACCAGCGGAAGTACGGTTGTTCCAGTGGCGTATGTCCCCGATTGGTGATATGTTAGATAGTGACAATGTACCGCTGTCGCCGGTCGGACCGCGCGCGCCGCAAACGCGGGGCGGCGGCCGGACGGGGTGATTACGCAATGACGCCGACAGCGGTGCATCGATCGGTCGCGCGATGCGCACCCCGATGGCCGTGGCTTCGGCGTGCAGGTCGCCGCCGCGAGCTTGCCTGCCGCAGCCGAACGCGGGCGAAACGGAGATTTGTGTGGCGAAGACGTTACGAGTCCATCATTTGGCCAAAGAACTGGGCGTCGCCAGCAAGGACATCATTGCCAAGTGCAATGCGGAAGGCGTCGAGCCACCGCTGAAAAACCACATGGCCGCCGTCTCGATCGGGTTGGCAGAATCGATCCGCGAGTGGTTTTCGGCCGGTGAGGATGTGACAACCGTCGAGGTGGCTCAGCCCGTCGACCTGGACAAGGTCAAGAAGCCACGCCGACGCAAAAAGGCTGCCAGCACCGAGCAGGAAGGGTCCGGCGAGCACACGGGCGTTGCGGTGGCGGAAGAGCAACCCGCTGAGCAGACCAGCGCCGCCCCGCCGGTCGTTGCGGAGCCGGCGGCAGCCGAAGCGGAAGTGGCGGCGGTCGCGGAAGTGCCGCAGCCGGCGACCGAGCCGGAAACCGAAGCACCC
>JALSRY010000533.1 GCA_026984555.1 Phycisphaerae bacterium | reverse complement strand
GCGACGGGCTCGGGCAGCCCGCGGGGGTCGATTTCATCGAGGGCCGCGCGCGCCTGGTCGAGTGCATCCTGGCGCAGGTGCCGGGCCGCTGTCTCGGTCTGACGCAGTGCGGCCTCGGATTGGCGAACCCGGGCGGCGAGCGTGTCGGCCCGCGCACGGTCTTCCTGGGCGAGTTTGTCCGCGAGCGGCAGCACCATGCTCAGGGCGCGTTGCGCTGCCTCGACCTCGCCCGCGTCCAAGGCGTCTTCCGCTCGGGCGAGAGTGCGGAGGGCGTCCTCGACGTGGGCTTGGGTCATTTGCGCGATGACGTGTTCGCAGCGGCGGGTGAGGTCTTCGGCGACCTGTGTCAGGTGCGCCACCGGGGGGGCTTCACACAGGGCGCGGGCCGCGTCGAGCGCTTCATCCGCTTGCCCGCTGCGCAACAGGATTTCGGCGGCATCGAGTCGGCCGCGCCAGTCGCGGATGCGAGTGCAGGTATCGAGCAGGGCGTCGCGCTGGGCGCGGAGCTCCTCGTCACGGATGTCCGCGGGCAGCAGAGCGAGTGCTTCCTCCGCGCGCTGGGGATCAGCGGCTTCGATCGCGTCGTGGGCCTGGGCGATGCGTCGCAGGGCATCTTCGCGTCGCCGGCGGGTCTCCTCGACTTCGTGCCGGAGTTTCTCGACCTGCTCGCGCAATCCGGCGGCGAGCGCCGGGTCCGCCGCCAGCGCATCGAGCTGTTCGGATGCCGTGGCGATTCGCCCTTGTGCGAAAGCCTGGCGCGCTTCTTCCAGCGCCGCCTGCTGTGTGGCGAAGCGTTGCTCGCGCGCGTCGATATCGGCCAGCAGCGCCTGCGCCTCGGCCCGGGGCGCTTCGCTGGTCAGTTCGTCCTCGCACATGCCCGTCAGGATGACCCGGGCGACGCCGAATTCCCCGCCCTCGATCGCCTCCCGTGCCGCCGCGATGTTGGCGGATGCGAGCTCGTCGGCGCGTTCCGCGATCATCTGCTCGTGCTCGTCGCAGAGCTGGCGCAGCTCGGTGGCGCGGCGGCGTACGGTTTCGTCGGCGTCCGGCTCGGCCAGGATCTCGTCCACGATCGCGCGGGCCTGCTGCGGGTCGCCCGCGTCGAGCGTTCGGCCGGCCTGGTCGAGTCGGGCGGCGAGTGTCGAGCGGGCAGCGGTCCGCTTGCGGTCGGTTTCGACCTGGGCGATGCCCGCCGTCAGCGCCTGTCGCCACGCGGCCGGCAGGTCCGGGTGTTCGGCCCAGGGACCGGCGGCCGCCAGGAACGCGTCGAATTCCTCCGCGGCCAGCAACGCCGCCGCCTCGGCCAGGGCCGCGTCCGCCTCGATCCAGACCGGCGGGATGTGGGCCTCAGCGGCACGGAGCGCATCGGCGAAGCTGCCGAAACGGTCTTCGACTTCCTGGGCCAGCAACCGGCCGACGAGCGTTCCCCAAGCGACGATCGCCTCGTCGTCGTCGCGCGCGGTTCCACCGGCGACCCGCGCGAAAGACTCGGCCCACCCGGCGACCTGCTCCTCCAGCGGAAGCATCTCGGGGACGAAGTAGCCGAACAGGTCGGGGTCGGAGAAGTCGGCTCCGCGCGGGTGCACGCCGGTCGCGAGCTGGTACAGCACGACCCCCAGCGAGAACTGATCGGATACCGGGTTGGGTCGGGCGGTGGCCGCGAGGATCTCGGGTGCGAAGTAGGGCGAAATCCAGCCGTCTTCGCGTTGGGCGTCGTCGTCGGCCAGGGACCAGATCACGGCGAGACCGCCGGGTTCCGTGTCCGTGCTTCGCGCATCGCACGCCGACCGCTGATACTGGTCGCGGCCGCCGGTGGTTTCGGCTATCGGCGCCAAGCCGAAATCGGCGAGCCGTATGCGGCCGGCGCGATCCACTCCCAGCGCCCGCGGTTGCAATCCCCCGTGAACGACGCGTCGCGCGTCGGCCTCCGCCGCCGCCCGCAGCGCACCCCAGGTGATCCACCAGAGGGTGTGCGGGTCCGGGGGGGCTTCGGGCGGCTCGCGAGGGATGGTGCACGGGCGGACGGCATCGTGCGTGAACACGAGCCAGCCGCGTTCTTCGGTGGGTGTCCCGGTCGGACCGAGCACACTGTCGCAACGGCGAGCCAGGGCGGCGACCTGGTCG
>JALSRY010000532.1 GCA_026984555.1 Phycisphaerae bacterium | reverse complement strand
GGCTGCGGCAGGGTCGCGATCGACGCGGTTGGTTCCCTCCTCGGCTTCGATGTAGAACAGCAACCAGGGCCGATCGAGGGTGGCGGCCTGCGCGTGGCGTGCCAGGTCATACCCCGCGGCGCCCTCATGTGCGGGCGCCTGCTCGTCAACGGCGCGAATCGTTTCCCACATCGCATCGGCAGGGGGCATGCTGATGAGTACGAGGCGTCGGCCGGCATGATCGAGGGTCACCGGGTAGCCGGTGTCCGCGTCGCGCTTGGTACTTTCGGTCATGCCCGCCACCGGGCGCCAGCGCGGCGGCAGGCGCTGATCGATCTCGCGCACCCGCCGGCCGAACTGCGCAAACTCCGTGCGATCCAGCACGGGACCGAGCCGTTGGGCTGCGTCGCGTTGCTGGTACGCGGCCAGGAGCTTGCCCGCGACATAGGCGTTTTCCAGATTGGTGGCCGCTTGCGCACAGGTCTCACGAACATGGGCGACCACCTCGCCGGTGAGGCGGCGCAGGATCTCGCCGTTTGCCGCGACGGGGCGCCACCGTCCGCCAGAGGATTCGATCGAGAAGCTGGCGGCGATTTCCCCCTGGTCGTCGATCGGCGTGAGATGCAGCGTGAAACCTCCCGCCTCGTCCTCGCGCGTGATCGTCAGTTCACGGATCAGGCCCTCGAGGCGAGCGGCCGGGGGGTTCGCGCCGCCCAGATCGACCCGCGAAACGAACGCCGCAAACAACGTCTCCAGCGTCGAGGCATTGGGCGAGCGCAACGTCCGTGGTTCGAGCGTAACAGGCCACGGCGGGGGCGCCGACGCGAGCGGACGGGACGGCTGCTGCTCACTCGTGGCGACGGGCCGGCTCGACGTTTCGGAAGGGGGGCGCGCCGGTGCGGGACGCGAGGATGACGGCGGCGCGGCGGCGCTGGGGCGCGTGGCCACGACGGACGCGGGGTTCGGCGTGGCCGTATGCGACGACGATTGCCTCAGGAACCACGCGGTCGCAGCGCCACCGAGCACCACCACGGTTGCGAGGGCGATCCATCGTCCCTTGCGCGGTACCGGTGCGGCACGGTAGGCGGCGAGCAGGTCGGCGGCGCGGCGTTTGTGGTGTGGCGTGGCCAGCGCGTCGGTTTCGATCGCGACGATGTGCGGTTCCAACGCGCGGGCGCGCCGACCACGTCTTGTCGCCAGGGCGGCGAAACGCTCGAGCTCGTCATCGAGCCGGCTGCGGTGCGCCGCAATCGCCGCTTCGGTCTGTTGCTCGAGCGCCTGCATGCGGGGCAGGAGCGCTTCGGGTGGCGGATGGCGTCGCAGTGCGGCCAACAGTCGCTGGGCCGTGGCGGTTTCTTCGCGTTCGAGTGCCGCCTGCGCCTCGGACAGCCGGGGCAAGGCCTCACGCAGGGCCGCGAGCGCCTGCTCGATCGCGTCGCATTCGGTCCGCAAGGCGGCGTCGTCTCGAGCGTGCTTTCGCGCCAGGTCGAGCTGCTTTTCCGCGGGCCCGATCTCACCGCGAGCGATGGCCGCGCGAGCCTCGTCCACGGCTTCGCGTGCCGCCTGGTGCGCCTGTTCAGACTGCCGTTGGGCAGCTTGGGCGATCTGTTGCCGCAGGGCGTCGATCCGCGTCGCGGCCCAGCCGGGCAAGCCGGACGCGCCGGTATCCGGGGCGGTGGCGGCTATGTCGTCGAGTTGCTGGCCGGCTTGTGTCGGGTCGCCGCGGCGCAGGGCGTTTTCGGCCTTGCGCAGGGCCTGGGTCAGCGCGTGTTGCCGGCGGATGTCCGCTTCGATCGTTGCGCAACGGGCGGCCAGATCGTCGGGCAGCGTGTCGGGGCGTGGCGCCTGTTCGTAGAGCTCCCGCGCTCGTTCGGTCTTCCCCTCCGCCAGGTGTGCTTCCGCCCGTTCGATCGCCGCAGCCAGCGCGCGGGCATGTTGCTCATCGAGCACTTGGCGGCGTTGCTCGATTTGTGCGGTCAGTTCGCCGACGCGTGCCGCGACGGGCTCGGGCAGCCCGCGGGGATCGATTTCATCGAGGGCCGCGCGCGCCTGGTCGAGTGCATCCTGGCGCAGGTGCCGGGCCGCTGTCTCGGTCTGACGCAGTGCGGCCTCGGATTGGCGAACCCGGGCGGCGAGCGTGTCGGCCCGC
>JALSRY010000531.1 GCA_026984555.1 Phycisphaerae bacterium | reverse complement strand
AGCCGGACCTGTTCGTCATCATCGACCACACGCGTCAAGGCCAGAAAGCGGGCCTGCCGGACGGCCTTCCCGTGCTGACGTGGATCCAGGATCGCATGCCGCATCTTTTCTCGCGAGATGCCGGCAGCGCGCTGGGTCCGCTTGATTTCTGCATGGGTTTTTGCCACCGCGAATTGATCGAGCGTTGGGGATACCCGGCCGAGCGTTTCCTGGCGTGCGGAATGGCGACCAACGCCGCCGCGCTGATGCCCCCGGGGGTGGATCCGGCCGATGTGTACGCCGGTCGGGCATGCGAAGATCCCGGCCCCTACGCATGCGACGTGGCGTTCGCCACCACGCACAGCCGGACGCCCGCGGAGCTGCACGCGGAGCTTCGCCAGCGCTACGATCCACGGTTGCGGCGTCTGGTCGATGCGGCCTATGAGGAGTTGGCAGCGCGCTGCGAGCGCAATGATCTCAACGGCGGGCTGCTGCTCGATCCATTCGTGCGTTCGCTCGAGTCCGCCACCGGGGTCGAACTGAGCCCGGAGCTGCGTGGGACGATCGCCGAAGAACATGTGCGTATCGTTGCCGACCAGATGTTGCGTCACCAGACGATCGCGTGGGCGGTGTCGTGGGCGCAACGGACGGGACGCCGGCTGCACCTCTACGGTCGTAATTGGGAGCGGCACCCGCGTTTTGCTCGCTACGCGCGGGGCTTTGTCCCGCACGGGCCGGAGCTCGGGCGCGCATTTCGAGCGGCCAAGGTGAACCTCCATGCGGGCTGCAACAATGCGCTGCACCAGCGGGTGCTCGACGGCCTGGCGGCTGGTGGGTTCTTCCTCATCCGCCGACACGCCGACGATTTGTCCTATCCGCTGTGGGAGGCGCGGTACGCGGCCGCCCAACGACTCGGGCTCGCCATCGGCGATTTGCTGCGTCGAGAAGACCTGCCCGCGAAATATCGCGAGCTGTGGAACACCATCACCCGCATGCGCGGACTTGCCCCGGAGGCCCCGTTCGAGATCACCGCAGATTTCCACAAGCGTTTCGTCGAGGCCCGCGACGCCGAGACTCCACCCAGCCCCAAACAGATCTGGCCCAGCCTCGACGAAGTGACGTTCGGCTCGGCGGATGAGCTCGCGCAGCAACTCGATACCTACCTGGCCGACGAGAAACGCCGGAAACGCGTCGCGGCATCGATGCGCGAACGCATGCTCGACAAGTACGGGTACCGTGGGCTCGTGCGGCGGCTGCTCGGCTGGCTGCCCGAGGCGCTGGCGCCCCAGCAGGCGACACGCGCTTCCCGGCATAGCCAACAGCGTGTGGAGCGGGCGTGCGAAACATCCAGCGAGGCCGGCCGGCGGATATGACGTGCGGCACCGGCTCGAAACGCCACCGCCCGCTTGGCTTTTTCCGCTTCGATCTGTGAGGCTGATTTGTGACGACCATCAGCGTGATCATTCCGACCAATCGTGATGCCGCCGTGGTGGCCCCGTGCCTGGCGGGACTCGCGGCGCAAGACTTCGATCTGCGTACCATGGAAGTGATCGTGGTTCACAACGGTGGCGGCTCGCCGCCCCAGTGGCATGACGCGGCGTGGCCGTTTCGCTTCGCCGCGCTCCACATCGATCGCGCCAGTGCGGGCGCCGCGCGCAACGCCGGCCTCGACCACGCCACCGGCGAGTTGGTGTTGTTCCTCAATGACGACGTCATCCCCGGACCAAAGCTCGTTGCCGAGCACGTGCGGGCGCATCGCGTCATCGAGCGGCCGGGGCTGGTGCTCGGCCGTTGCGACTGGCCGCGTTACGCGGATGAAACCGTGTTCGACCGCATGATCCACACAACCTCCATGCTGTTTTTCTACGACCGTATGGAGCCGCACCGGTGGTACGGATTCCGCCACGCCTGGACGCTCAACCTATCGGTCGCTCGCAGCCATGCGGACGCGATGCGCTTCGACGAGCGGTTCCGCGTGTATTACGAGGACCTGGAGTGGGCCTGGCGGTTGCGCGAGCGCTTCGGGCTCGGCGTCTGGTACGAGCCCGCCGCCGGCGGGGTTCACCACCATCGGCACACGTTGGAGGGCTACCTCGCCCATGAGCGGCGCATGGGCCGCACGGCCCGGCTACTCTGGGAGGTCAATCCGGCGTG
>JALSRY010000530.1 GCA_026984555.1 Phycisphaerae bacterium | reverse complement strand
AAACCGGGACGACGAGCGAGGAGGTCGCCGACACGATTCGCGACGGCAGTTTCGGAATGGTGTTCGAGACCTGCCAGCGGATGAACGAGGCGGCCCGGCGGGGCGCGCAGGAAGGCGGCCTGGGACGGGCGCTGGGGGAGCTGCTCGAAGAGCGCGAGGCGCCGCATCGCGCGGCGAGCATTTTCGCGGCCGCCGTTCGCGCGGGCATCCCGGCGACGGTCCACGTCGCGCTCGGGACCGATACCGTACACATGCACCCCGAGGCGGACGGGGCCCGGATCGGCGCGGCCAGCCTGGCGGATTTTCGCACGATCTGCGCCGTGGTGGCCCAACTCGGCGCCGCGGAGGCGTCGGGCGCCGGCGGCGTGTGGCTCAACGTCGGTTCCGCGGTCATCATGCCCGAAGTCTTCCTGAAAGCGGTCTCCGTCGCGCGCAACCTCGGGCACAACCTCGATGCGATGGAGACGGCGAATTTCGACATGCTGCGGCACTACCGGCCGACGCAAAACGTGGTCACGCGACCGGTGACGCCGGGACGCGGCCACACCGTGATCGGGCACCACGAGTTGTTGCTGCCCCTGTTGCGTCAAGCCGTGGTGGAACAACTGGCACGATGACGCAGCGCCGGACGACGCGGAGGTTTCATCATGTCCGATGATCCGACCCTTCTCGATTCGCGGCACGACACGGACCACACCGCGCCATCGGCCGGAGACACGGCGGCGACGAACGACGCACAGGAACCCCGTCGTCAGGCGGCCACGAGCGCGTTCACGCCGCGTTCGTCGCAGTGGGAAACGCTGGAACACATGGAACGCCTGCTGGCGGAAATCCGTGGGGCGCTGGATGCGGCGGCGCGTGACGCCGAACACCGCCCGTTCTCGATCGCGGCCACGGTCGGGGCGATTCTGCAAGTGGTGGTGGGTGGGCTGGTGGTACTCTCGCTGGTGGACTGGGCGCTCGGGGCATCGGCCCCGACGATCATGCTCAAGCTGGCTTTCGCCGCGGTGTTTCAACTCGCCACGCTGACCGCGTTCGTCGTGGCGCGCGGGCGTTGAACCTGCGTCGCCGGGCTCTTCTCCGGGCCAGCGGCGTCAATCGGCGGTGAGCAGCGGTTCGGAAGGGCGCACGCGGTATTTCTCGACCAAGGCTCGAAGCCGGGGCTGGTCCGGGTCGATTTCGAGGCTGCGGTGCCACGCCTCGATCGCTTCGTCGCGCCGGCTCGTCTCGGTTGGCTGGAGCAGGTACTGGGTCATCAACACGACGCCCAAACCCGCCTGGGCCGAAGCGTTTTCCTTGTCGAGCGTAATCGCCTTGCGGTAGTTCTCGATGGCCTCGTCATAGTGTTGCTCGCGCCAGTTGCAGTAGCCGAGTCGCTCGTGCGCCACCGAGAGGTTGGGATCCTGCTTGATCGCGGTTTCGAGCACGCGCCGGGCCGGCCCGAAGCGGTCCTGATGGATGTACACGGTCGCGAGATTGACCAGCACCACGGGCTGCTTGGTATCGCATTCGAGCGACTGCTTGTAGGCGTGGATGGCTTCGTAGCGGCGTCCGAGGGCATCATACGCGGCGCCAAGGTTGCTCCAGGCCTGCGCATCGCGCGGACGGAGCTTGAGGGCCTGCTGGTATTCGACGACGGCTTGTTCGAGCTCGCCGGTCTCGTGGTACGCCGTCGCGAGTCGAAATCGGGGCTCGAAGTTTTCGGGCTCGAGCGCGCAGGTGGCGGCGTAGGCTCGGATCGCCTGGGCCATCCGGTCGAGCAGGCGGTAGACCTCGCCGAGGTCGAACATCGCGATGGCGTCGCGCGGGTCGAGGGCGACGGCGGTTTCGAGCGAGTCGGCCGCCTTTTCAAGTTTGCCGGCCTCTTTGTAGGCTTCGCCGAGTTTGCGGTGCCCTTCGGCCAGCTCGGGGTTGAGCCGAACCGCTTCCTGGAATTCCGCCAGCGCCACGTCGAGTTTGTGCTGCGCCAACGCCGCGTCGCCGCGCGCGAGCCGTTGCTTGGCGGCGGCGTGCTGGATTGCGCAACCGCCAGTCGCCAACAGAAACGCCGTCACGGACACAGAGATCGCCAGATGCCGCAGATTCATTCGCACTCGATTCCTGCACAAACCACCGCCGGCCCATTTCTACCCGCC
>JALSRY010000529.1 GCA_026984555.1 Phycisphaerae bacterium | reverse complement strand
GCACGAGGTTATCAATCTTGGTTCCGCGGCCGATGCGGGTTACGCCGCTGCGGGCGCGGTCGATGCAGCAATTCGCCCCGATCTCGACGTCGTCCTCGATCGCCACGCCCCCGATGTGGGGTATCTTGACGTGCCGCCCTCGCCGCGTGTGATAGCCGAACCCGTCGGCGCCGATGATCGTGCCGGCGTGCACGGTCACCCGGTCGCCGAGCGTGCAGCGCTCGCGGACGACCACCCCCGACCAGAGTACGCAGTCGCGGCCGATCCGTACGTTCGCCCCGATTCGCACGCCGGCGTGGAGCTGCGTACCGGGACCGATATGGCTTCCCGGGCCGACCGTGACGAGCGGTCCGATCGCCGGCTGCTCGATCTCGGCTCCGGGAGCGATTACGGCGGTCGGGTGGATACCCGGCGGCACCTGCTCCGGTCCCGGCCCCAGAAGCCGCAGGGCGTCGCACATCGCGATGTCCGGGTCGCGCACGACCAGCAGCGTCGCCCCGGGCGAGACCTCCGACACGTTTTCTGGAACCAGCACGGCCGCCGCGCGGGTATGCCGGAGATGTTGGGCATACTTCGCGTCACCGAGCCACGAAAGCGCGTCTTCGCCGGCTTCTTCGAGCGTGGCGACGCGGCGCACCACGCGTGTTTCGTCTCCGATTACGCTCGCGCCGAGTTGCCGGGCGAGTTCGGCGACGGTCAACGGTTGCGATTCCGTGTTGCGAACCACTGGTGTCCTCGCGGCTTGCAGAAATCCCGTCTCGTTCCGGTTGGCGTGGACGCCGCGCCCGCCCGCGGCTTTCGGCGTCCGCGCTACGTGGCAAAGTCTCCGCCGACCGCACGCACCGGCATCCACCCGTATCAGAACCGCTCGCCTCGGGGCGGCGGTCGGCTCACGGCGTGAGCTGGATCATCTGCGTCTTGGGCTCCTTGCGGTACTTCTCGTTGAGCCGATCGATGATCGTCTGGGTGATGTCGGTGGCATCGGCGGCCCAGATCAGCTTGCGCATGCGGATCTCGTTCTTGAGCGCGTCGGGTTCGTTGGTCTGGAACTGCGGCATCTCCTTGTAGAACACCATCGCGTAGCCGTTCTGCTGGGCGGTCTGCTGGATGGTCGCGAGCATTTCGTTGTAGATGCGCTGCGTCCAGACTCCCACTTCGCGGGCCATGCCGAGTTGCATGAGATCGGTCCAGTTCTTGTAGTCGATCTGCAACTGGAGCATCTCCTGCATTTTCTTGGTGTACGTGGGGTCGGCCGTGTTCATCGCATCGAGCGTCTGCTGGAGGCTGTCGATGCGTTCTCGCCGTTTTTGCGATTCGGCCTTGAGGTCTTCCTGGAGCTTGTGCATCTCGTCGGAAAGATCCTTCTGCCGTTCGTACTCGTCGAACACCTTGACCACGTCGACGCAGACGATTCGCCCCGTGACGCCGCTCCGCCCCTGGGCGTGCAGCCCCGAGACGGCGGCGAGCATTCCGGCACCGGCGGCGACCGCCAGCAACCCCATCAGCCCCATGCGTTTCATTCGCCGTTCCTCCACATTGAACCAGGCGGCCCGCGGCCGCGAAATCATTCGTGGGAGCATTGTCCCCAACTGGCGCCCGATCACAAGGGCGCCGCCGGTCAGGCCAGGGCCTCGTGCATGACCAGCGTGGCGATACCGAGATAGAGGATCATGCCGGTCGCGTCGACGAGTGTCGCCACGAACGGACCCGACGCGCACGCCGGGTCGACGTGCACCGTACGCAGGATAAACGGCAGCATCGAGCCCACGGTCGTTCCCCACAAGACCACACCGACGATGCCACCGCCGACCGTCAGCGCGATCGGAGCGTGGAGCGGAGCGCCCGAACCCTCGGCGGCGGTCATCCAGGCGTAGGCCATGGCGGCGCCGATGCACCCCAGCGTCAGCCCGAGCAACCCTCCCGTGGCGAGCTCGCGACGCATCACCCGCCACCAGTCGCGCAGCCGAACCTCGTCGAGCGCCATCGCCCGGACCACGAGCGTCGAGGCCTGCGATCCCGAGTTTCCCCCGCAACTGACGATCAGCGGGATGAACAGCGCCAGCAACGACACCTTGTGCAGTGTTTCCTCGAAGCCGCTCATCGTGAGTACGCTGCCGAACTCGAGCACGACCAGGGCCGCGAGCCACGGAACCCGCGCGCGGAACAACCGGGGCAGCTCGACCTGGAGGTAAGGGCCTTCGAGGGCTTCGGTACCACCGATTTTCTGCATGTCCTCGGTGGCTTCTTCGCGGACCACATCCACGATGTCATCCACCGTGACGACACCTTTCATCCGGCCCTGGTCGTCCACGACGGGAATCGCGGTCAGGTCGTGTTCCGCGAACAGGCGGGCGAGTTCTTCCTGGTCCTCCTGTTCGCCGACGCTGACGATGTCGGTGTTCATCACGTCGGAAATGCGGGCATCGGGGGTGGCCGTCACCAGGTCACGCAATGAGACGACGCCCAGCAGCCGCTGGTCGTTGTCGAGCACGTACGCGTAGTAGATCGTCTCGACCTGCTTTTCTCGTTGGCGGCGAAGGTAACTGATGGCGGCGTCCGCCGTCATGTCCGGCCGGAGGCGGGCGAAACGCGGGTTCATCAGCCCGCCCGCCTCGTCCTCCGCGTAGGCCAGCAGCGCCAGCACTTCCTTGCGCGTCGGTTCGTCGAGCAGGTCGAGCAGTCGCCGGCGTTCCGTTTCGTCGTCGGTTTCCTGGATCACGTCCGCCGCGTCGTCCGGAGCCAGCAGACGCATCCAGATCCGCTGCTCGCGCGGGCTGAGGTGCCGGAGCAGTTCGAGCTGGTCGCGCGCGTCGAGCATCTCGAAGAGGTCTTCAGCCTCGTCGCGCGGCAACATGTTGAAGCCTTCCACACGGTCGCTCGTCGAGAGCAGTGGCCAGGCTTCATATAACTCCTCGGCCAGGAGGAGTTCCGTTCTGATTTCCGCAGGTGTCATAAGGTCCGATGTAATGGGCTACCGATCTGCATGGGTCGTGTCGCGCTGGCTTTCACGAAGCCGCGACCCATCGTAGGCGAAGCATCCCACCGCGGCTACGGCGCGCGGCAAGGTTTCTCGGCGGGCCGGACGTCTGCTTTCTACATCGGAACGGGCCCGGAGATCGGATTCCGCGATGCCGTGAGACCGCTTCCCGGGGTGTGTTTTCCGCCGGTGGCTGGTCAGGCCGCATGATCGGGGGTAGAAATGCGCGGATGCACGCCAGAGGTACGAGCGACAACACGGCAGGTGAGCGGAGCGTCAGCGCCGCGGAACGTGCGGCCGGCGGAGGCCAGCCGCGTGTGGCGGAGCTGTCGGCGAGACGCCGATCGGTGCGGGGGCTGTTACCCGACGTGGCCTTGATGGTCGGGCTGTCGGGCGTGAGCGTGGTGTGCCTGTCGCTGGTGTTTCCGCCGCGGAGCTGGTGGCCGCTGGCGCTGGTGGGGCTGGTTCCGTGGACGGTTGCCGTCTGCCGGGTGGAGCGGCCGTGGCTGGTCCACTGGGGTAGTTTCTTGCTGGGGAGCTTGTTCTTCCTGGTGAACCTGACGTGGCTGGAGCCGGTGACGGGGCTGGGATACGTGGCGCTGGCGATCTACCTGGGGTTGTACTGGCCCCTGGCGGCGTGGGCGGTGCGGACGGGTCGGCGGGCGGGCATCTCACCGATCTGGACCTTGCCCGTCGTCTGGGTGGCTTGCGAGTTTCTCCGCGGCTGGGTCATGACGGGTTTCCCCTGGCTCTACCTGGCCCACGCGTTTTCACGCCACATCGCATTCATCCAGGTATGTGACCTCGTTGGAGCGTGGGGGGTCACGTTTCTGGCGGTGATGGTCAACGCGGTGATCGTGGAATGGATCCTGCGCTGGTGGCCGATGGTGGGACACCGGCGTAGCTGGCTCAATCCGGCGGTCGGCAGCGTCGTGTTGATCGTCCTGCTCGCGGGGGACTTCCTGTACGGGCGCTATCGGCTCAAACGCGAGGAGTTTCGCGATGGGCCACGCGTCGCCGTGATCCAGGAGGATTTCCCTCTCAGCAGTACGCCGCCGTACAGCGAAGACGAATACGTCATTTTCGCCCGCTACCTGACGCTGGCGGCCCAGGCGGCCCGCGAGAAACCGGACCTGATCGCGTTTCCCGAAACGGCCTGGTCGGCGACGCAGAACATTGGCTTCCTCGAACGGCCGCCGCAGGACAGCGAGGAACTGCCGGCGGGGACGTGGCCGTACGGAAAAATGTGCCACCAGGCTATTTCGGCCTTCGCGCGGGGGGACTACCCGGAAGTGAACCGGATCATCGCATCGTTCGAGAACGCCCTGAACCCGCGCGAATCCCGCGGGCAACCCCGGATTCGCCTGCCGCGCCTGCCTCCGGAGGGAGGCCCGCCGGTGACGGTGCTGGTGGGGGCGGTGTCGGTGGACGTGTCGCCGGAGCAGGCGTACCCGCGAATCAAGCGCTACAACTCGGTGCTGGTGTACAACCCCGACGGCCGACAACGCCGCGTACGCTACGACAAAATCCACCTCGTGCCGTTCGGCGAGGTGGTGCCGTTTCGGAACACGCGCGTGTGGGGGATCGACCTCCACTGGCTGTACCGCTGGCTGAACCGGCTCAGCCCGTTCAGCAACGGCGGCAAGATCGAGTATTCGTTGTGGTCGGGGACCGAGTGCACGGTGTTTCCGCTCGAGGTCGGCGGCAAGACGTGGCGTTTTGGCACGCCGATCTGCTACGAAGACACGGTGCCCGCCTTGATTCGGCGTTTCGCCTGGGAACGTGGCGGCGGGCGACGGGCCGATTTCCTGGTCAACGTCAGCAACGACGGCTGGTTTCAGCACAGCGCCGAGCTGCCTCAGCATCTCGCGATTTGCATCTTCCGGGCCGTCGAAAACCGCGTTGCGATCGCCCGGTCGGTGAACACGGGCATCAGCGGCTTCATCGATCCGTCCGGCCGCTTGTACAACATGGTCGAGAAACACGGTCGTTTGACCGGACCGGGGATCATCGGCTATCGCATTGCCGCGCTGAAGATCGACCAGCGGACCAGCTTCTACGGGCGCTGGGGCGACTGGTTTGCCATCACGTGCGTCGTGCTCAGTGCCGCGCTCTGGGCCGGAGCGATCATCACACGCTGGATTCTGGCTGCGCGGGCTCGAGTCGCCCAGTGGTTCCAGGGACGCGCGGCGGGCCAGGAGGTTTCGTAAATGACGCGCATAGCAGCGGTTGGAGTGCATGGATACCGATACCCGGTGGCCTCGCGGCTGGCCGTCGGTTTGCTGGTCTTGCTTTCCGGCTGCCAAGCCCCCGCGGCGCAGGTCTCGCCCACACACGCCGTACCGCTGGCCCGGCGGGCGCTTACGCTGTTACGGACGGCGGCCGAAGTGGACGACCCCATCGTCCGGGCCAACGCCATCGAAGCGCTGGTGGACGTCGATCCCCAACACAGCGTCGAGCTGTTTCGCGCTGCGGCGGCGGCCGATTCCAAGCTCGTGCGTTATGCCGGGCTCGTGGCTCTTGGGGATGTCCGCGATCGGGCCTCGTTGCCCGTGATCCGCCGACTGCTCAAGGAGCCCGATGCCCACGTGCGGATCGGGGCGGCTTATGCCGACTATCGCTGTGGCAAGACCGGGGCCGCCCGCGTTCTCGTGACGGCCCTCACCAACAGCCCCGACGAAAAGGTCCGGGCCGACGCCGCGTACCTCATCGGCAAGCTCGGCGAAAAGAAAGCGCTCAAACGCCTCAAGCTCGCGCTGCGGCGGGAAAAGGTCTCCTACGTCCAGGTACACATCGTTTCCGCGATGGCGATGCTCGGCGACGACGAATCGATCGACGCCCTCATTTACTACACGCAAAGCGATATCACCTCGCGGCTGATCGCGCTTCAAACGCTGGACCGCCTGGCGGCGCCGCGGGCGCGGGCGGCATTGCACCGGTTGCTCGACGACAAACAAACCTACGTGCAGATCCGCCTGTTGGCGGCGCGGGCGCTGGCCCGACTCGGCGACCGGGCCGGCTACGCACTGGCGGCGGAGTCCTTGCGTCGAACCGGCCAGAACGACGACGAGACGATGCAAATCCGCGTCAACGCCGCCCTCGCGCTCGGCGCGATGCGTCAGAACAAGGCCCTTCCGCTGCTGGAGAAGCTCGCCGCCGGCGAGCACGACGCGCGCGTCCAGGTCGCCGCGGCATACGCCATCTGCCAGATTACGAGGTAAAGCACGACGCCCGGCACAGTTCATCCGCCAGGATTTGGATGTTCCAGCTCAAGAATCGCTGCCTGCATACTCGCGCGCACAATACGCACATCTTCCTTACGGAGCCAGCGCTTAAGGTAGGCCACAGCCTGCTTTCTTGCCGACGCGTCGAAGAGCTCGGCGCGAACTGCAAACAATGCACTTTGCCGTAGTTCCCAATGTATATCGGGTTCGCCAGACAGCAAAGAAAGTACGAATGTGCCGATTGGTCGGCGTTCCGCTTCCGGTAACCGTTCACCAAACCTGCCGATGATAGAGCCCAGGAGTTGAAGGAGATCGTAGCGAAACAACACATCCGCAGGTGTTTCACCCTGATGCTGGTAGTAGAGTCGCTCTAGCTTGCGCAGCAGATTCGGGTCGTAGCGGGATGCGTTGTATGCAGGCATAACTATGTTGCTGACGAACCGGTCATAATCGGACCACTCGGGCGGCATTCCATTGAGTCGAGCAAGCCATGATGCTCTTGCGGTTCGGTATCGTTGCTGGTATCTTGTTATCTCCGAAGGAGGATCTTCCTGTCGCGGTACAGAAGGATCAAGCGTTTCCAGAGCTACTGTGAGATAGTACCTTACAAGAGGATTCTTTTCCTTTCTTAGTTCCGCGCGCAAGGCCCGCAGTGCAGAGGCGTTGCCTTCGGGAAATACATATGTAGTATACCGCGCCATTGCAGCGCGGTCAGACCACAATGGGCTGGGCGACTGCAACCTCTTGAGCACTTCCGCGCGAATGGAATCGAGGGCCTTTGTGTCCTGCACGTCTCGGGCCGCAGCAAACATTGTGAGCAGCGCGGTGTTCGCCATCGATCGCAATTCGGAATCACCGGGCTGGCCGTTGGCTGGCAGGCTGAGCCAGTAGAAATCATATACTCGCTTCAATGCAGAAGCGTCCAACGCTATTCTGTGTTGTATAGAATCCGTAATCGTGCCCACGGCTTTGGCGAGATTGCCGGGACCGCGTCCCGGAGCCCAAGAGCAGCCGACGGGACGCGTTGAGGTGGTGCCCGGGCGCGTGAGGGCGTGCGTTACATTGTACTCGTGAGTTTTCATGAGCACATGTAGCGCGCGAACGACGTCTTGAGGGGATCCCTGGCGCAACAGGGTGTGGGTTGCGGAAAAAAGTAGAAAATGGGGAACGCTGGGTATCCCCTCGCAATACCGAGCGGGGGCGCCCGCGCAGACCGGATAGCGGATCTGGTAGGCTTTCACATAGGATGCGACCACAGTCGCGGGTTCCTGGGTTACGGCAATAATCACCAGGCCACGGTCGGCGTACATGTGCTCCAAGGTATTGATGAGCGGAACGTTGCGCAGACAATGTGGACACCATGTGGCCCAGTAGACAACCAGTACGGGGCGTCGTGCCAGATCATAGGTTCGCAAGGGTTGATCGACGTTGAACCATGCCGCTCCGCCGATCGAGTAGCGCCCGAGACGGATCGTGGCGGGGACACTATCGGCTGCGACGGTTGCCGCGGGGACCAGGAGCGTAAGTCCAGCAAGAAGGGCGACTGTGCGAGACATGGCGCTCATTACTCCATGATCCACTCGTCATACGCACCCTGACGATAGTCAAACCACAGTTGATCGAGAAAGAGATTCCGGTACGCCGGAAAGACGTCGTTGGGGTCTCCGTCAAGCTCTCCATAAGTATTAAGCATATCAAGAAGGTCCTGAGTATTTGTGTTTACCCACTCCATCAGTGACGCGTAATCATCGGCAGTTAGTTGGTCAACGTCACCTTGGTGCAAGAGGATGTCCTCAAGGAGTCGAGCGCGGTCGTCTTCGTCGAGCCAACAGACGAAAGCACGCATATCTTGCGTATCGAAGAAGGATGGTACATGGGCGAAAATATCCCGGAACACGCCGGTGCGTTCACATGGCAGATTGTCGGTTGTAGCGTTCGTGTGGGTCCCCACCGGTCGGACAGTGGGGAGCGAGGCAGACGGGATGGCGGGTTGGTGTATTCCAGCAGGACCGGGATCAGGGGCGGCGAGCACCCAGGGCAGGGGAGCCTTCGGATAGACCAGAAACTTCTTCTCGCATGAGGTATCACAGCGATCGCGTCCAGCGTTGCCGGGGGCGCGCTGGCCCCATTTGTAGGCACAGCAAGAGTGGCAATTCTCCAGGCGTTTGCATGCCGTCGGGCAAACGGTCGTGGGCCCGGGCTGCAAGCAGGTGCCGATTGGGGGGCGGCGTGGGCAGGAGCTGGCGGTAAGGAGCGGGAGGAAGAGAAACGCGGCAACGATGAGGGGCAGGGAAACTCCACGATAGCGTAGCATTGAGAAAACCTCCATAGCGCGGCATGCAGCATGAGGCGAACATGACGCGATATGTGAGGCGTGGGACATTGCGACAATCTCCCAGGCAGAAGTGTCTTGTAACGCGGCCTACCGTGGATGTCAAGCAACGGATGGCGTTTCGTTTGCTGCCAGTGGGAAGCTTGGTGGGACATGGAGGATTCGGTGCCGAACGCGCCCGCCGGCTCGACGGTTCGCGGCTAAACTCCGATACTGGTTCGGGGCATGTGGGCCGTTGCGGCCGGACGCGGACCCGTCGTTTGGTTTCCGGGCGTGCGTGGCGGCACACATGACCCCGGGGAACGTTCGTGGACGGAGAGACGCTTGCTGTTCGCCGGCGGTCAACTCCTTGCAGCCTGGTTCGTGCATCCCGCTTTGCTGGGCGGGGCGGGACTGGTCGCGCTGCCGATCATCATCCATTACCTGTCGCGGCGGCGGCACAGACGCCTCGAATGGGGGGCGATGCGGTTCTTGCTCCAGGCTGAGCGTGAGAGCCGCCGCCGAGTGCGATTCGAGCAGTGGCTCCTGCTCGCGCTACGCTGCCTGGCGATGTTGTTGCTGGCGTTGCTCGTGGCCCGCCCGTTTGTGCGTCCCGGGCTGGTGGCGTCGTTGTTGGGGGGGCGCGGACGCGTACACCGCATCGTGGTGCTCGACGATTCCGCGAGTCTCGCGTTCCGCGCGGGAACGCAACAGGATTTTGCGTTGCTGCGCGACGCCACGACGCGGTTGCTGCAATGGATTCACGACGGCTCGCCGGGCGATCCGGTCACGCTGATCCGCACGTCGGCGCCGGAGCGGCCGCTGGCCGACGCGCAGACACTCGACGTCGAGTCGTGGGGAACATTACGCGAACGGTTGGCGCGACTGCGGGTAACGAGCCGGCGGTCAGACCCGGCCCGCGTCGTGGCGGCCATCGTCCGGCGGATCGATGCCACGGCCCCAAGCCAACGCTGCGACGTCTACATGTTTTCCGATTTTCAGCGCAGCGAATGGCTCGCACGCCGGGACGCGGCAGACACCGCCGGCGACAGTGCGACGCACGCCGCAACCCCCGCCGGCGGCTGGTTCGCACCGCTGACGCGGGTGGCGTCGGGCCGACTGCGGGTGATGCTGATCGCGCTCGGACGCGGGCCACGCGACAACGCGGCCATCGAGGATATCGCGACGTTGCGGCCGCACACGATCGCCGGCATGCCCGCCCAACTCCGCGCATGGGTCACCAATTACGCGCAACGCCCGCTCAAGGGCGCTCGTCTGCGCGTCGCCTACGGGAAAACCACGTTGCCGCCCGTTCTCATCGAACCCATCGAGCCGGGCGCACGCCGCACCGTTTCGGTCGAACTGACCGTGCCCGACGAGGGCGAGACCGTCGTCACGGCGACGCTCGAACCGGC
Source organism: Phycisphaerae bacterium (assembly GCA_026984555.1). Lineage (GTDB taxonomy): Bacteria > Planctomycetota > Phycisphaerae > UBA1845 > Fen-1342 > JALSRY01. The sequence continues at coordinate 116 of JALSRY010000529.1, read as the reverse complement.
GGATGGGCTGGTGGCCGACGACGTGCGGCGGGTGGTGTTGCCGGTGCGGGCGGCGCTGCGCGTGCTGCTGGTCGACGGCCAACCTGCGGGTGATTCGATGCGCGACGAGGTGGTCT
>JALSRY010000528.1 GCA_026984555.1 Phycisphaerae bacterium | reverse complement strand
CACGTCGTAATCCTTGGGCCGATGCCCGAGCAGGAGATCACGCACGCAGCCACCGGCCAACAACGCGGTCTGGCCGGCATCGGCCAGTCGGCGGACGATCTCGACCGCCGGCCGGGCGTCTTCGGGCAGCTCAATCGGAAAACGCACGCGACACATGATTGACTATCATAGCGGCGGCGGCGGTCACCCGTCGGAACGCAGGTCGGCGTCTTGCCGCAAGCGAACATCCACGCCGTTTTCGTGCAACACCTGTACGACCTCGCGGGCGATTTCCTCGATCGCCTTGTACGATACGTCGATCCACCGCCAGCCGTGTTCGAGCATCTGCTCGTGCGCGGCCCGCAGCTCGCGGGCGATCTGTCGCTTGTCGGCGTACTCGTCGTTGAGGTCCATGTTCCAGTCACGCAGCCGGGCCTCGCGCACGCTTTGGAGTCGGTAGGGGTTGACGCTCAGGCCGATCACCCGGCGTTTGTCGAGCTTGCGCAGCGCTTCCGGGGGGGCGTGGTCGGCAAACAGCGGCACGTTCGCGGCCCGGATACCGCTGTATGCCAGGTAGAAACACGTCGTGCTCTTGCACGCCCGCGAAACGCCGACGAGAACGACGTCGGCCTGGTCCAGCTCGTGTTCGCGGCGACCGTCGTCGTGATTGAGCGTGAACTCGACGGCGTCGATGCGGTCGAAATGCTCCTTGTTGGACTGGTACAGCACGCCCGGTTGTGCCCGCGGTTCGCGTTTGAACAGGTCATACAAGCTGCCGAGCACCGGACCGAGCAGGTCCACCACCGGAACCATGTGCCGCGCCGCCGCTTGCTGGATCGCCTCACGCGCCGTTGGTGCGACCAGGGTGTAGAACACGATCGCACGATCGCGGGCGGCGTTGCGGATCAGTCGCTCGACCGTGTCCCGCCGGCGGACGTTGGGCTTGCGCACGAGTCGCACGGCGGTTCGCTCGAATTGCACGAGCACGGCCCGCACGACCTGCTCGCAGGTGCGGCAGGTGCCGTCGGACACGAGGTAGATGGTCGGAGATGCGTGGGTCGAGGCCATATTGGGCGATCCTCGCGATACGCTGTCGCGGCGGGGCGAACCCGCCCTACGGAGCCAGGTTCGGCGAAAAACCGGCCAGCGGGGCGATGTCGGCCGCGAATCGCCGACATGCCGTCGCGATGCACGCCAGCCATTGCTCGCGCGGCGAGTCGGTCTTGCCGGCGGCCTCGTAGGCATAGATTACCGAGCGCGACGCATTGACCACCGCGCTGCCACCAACCGCGAGAAAACAGGGCCGGCACGCTTCCGCACCTGCCCCCTGGGCCCCATAACCGGGTACGAGCAGCGGCGCATGCGGCAACCGCGCGCGCAACGCCGCGGTGCTGGCCGAGTCTTTCGGGGCGACCACGGCCCCGACGCACGAGAGCCCGCAAGTGCCGATCAACGTGTCGTCGTCACCCCAGGACCGCACCAGGTCCGCCATGTGCTCGTAGAACCGCTGCGGCCGCCCGAACTCGTGAACCTCGTCCGCGCCGGGGTCCGACGGCCGCACAAGCACGTAGACGCCCCGGCCGGCAGCCCGCGCCGCCGCGATGAACGGCTCGACCGCACGCACGCCCAGGTAGCCGGCGAGCGTGACCGCGTCGGGGATGCGCGCCGCGTCCGGGCCGCTCGTGGCGGCTAGATGGCCGGCGGCATAGAGCCGGGCGGTCGAGCCGATGTCGCCACGCTTGATATCGCCGATCACAAGCAAACCGCGGGCGTGGGCGTGCGCGACCAACCGGTAGTACGCCGCCACCCCGAACTCGTAGTGCGCCTCGAAGAAACCCGCGTTGATCTTCACCGCCGGAACCAGCGGCGCGACCGTGTCGATGACCAGGCGACCAAACGTTTCGATCGCGTCGGCGGCCGCAGGGGCGTTCGACTCCGCGGGCCGCAGCTCCCGGGGCAAACGCTCGACGACGGGGTCGATCCCGACGACGGCGGCCGTCTGCTTGGCGTGAATGGCCGCGCTCAAGCGGTCGCAATAATGGTTCGGCTGATCCATGCGGGTCGTCCGTGGGGGGGCCGGAAGCAGGGTTTCTCATACGCGCCACGACGCGGGCGAACGCCGAGGTTGCCAATGGGCCCCGCCAGTGGCGAACCGGCGCCAACGCTCGGTGCGCGTGGGCGGGACGCGGCCGATGATCGCGTCATGGACTCGCTCGGCGGTCGTCGGATGCCGCGCTCGGGACCGAACATGTCCGACGCACGGTGCGCGTCACCACCAACGATCGTCGTCATCTTCGTCGGGGAAGCCTTCGTCGAATCGCAGGCCGGGCACCTCGTCCTCGACTTCGTCCTCGTCGTCCAGGTCGTCGTCGAGATCGTCATCCAGATCGTCATCGATGTCATCATCATCGTCGACGTCGTCCTCGAAGACGTTGTCCTCTTCCAGGTCGGCATCCGGCGCCGGGGGTGGGGTCGGCTTGCGCGGCTTGGCCGCGGCCGGTTTCTCCAGGTCGGTGAGCTCGAAGTCGGCCTCGATCGCCAGCGACGAAGCCTTCGTGGCGGAGGAGCGGCTATCGTCCGCTTGCCGGGCGGTGGTCTTGGCCTGCTTGGTTCGCGTGGCTTTCGCCGCCGGTTTGGCGCGAGCGACCTTGCGGGATGAGCGTGACCCGGCGGTCTTGCGCGCGGGGGGCTTCGTGGGCGAAGTTTTCTTCTTGGTGGCGGTGGTCACGCCGGCCTTGCGAGTGCTGGTTTTTTTCGCGGTCTTGCGAGGCGTGGTGACGGTGCGGGAGCGGCTGCGGGTCGAGGCGGCCTTCTTCCTGGTTCCCGTGCTACGCGCCGAGCTCTTCTTGCGAGTGGACGTTTGGGATTTGGCGCGCTTGGCGCTTGTGGCTTTTTTCGAGCGCGCCGTGGTCTTGCGGGTGACCGATTTCCGGGTGGTCGATTTTTTCCGAGTCGGCATACCTGGTCCTCGCTGAAATACCGCGCGAGCCGGCGCTTGCACGACAGAGTCCGCCAGTTCGCAACGCCGTTTGCCTCTGTGTTCGGCTGGGATTATGCCGTGAGCGTGCGAAGGGTACAATAAGTTGTCAAGGGCTGATGTTTTTTCTCGTGGGCCGTGCCCGAGCCGCCGGGCTCGGCGAAGTGACGGGGATTGGGGGAGGCATGGCGGGCAGGTCCGCCAGCGTCCGGGAGCGCTACCGGAATGTCGAAATTGATGCTCATTGCCGTTGGTGGGGGGATCGGGGCCGTGTTGCGTTACCTGTTGACCGACGGTATCCATCGCCTGATGTCGGTCGCCACGCTTCCGCCGCTACCCGCCGGCACGCTGGTGGTCAACGTGCTCGGTTCGGTCGTGCTGGGGTTCCTCGCGTTCACGTTGCCGGCGGTCTCGCCGCTGTCGCCGGCGGCTCGGATGGCGATCCTGGTCGGAGGGCTCGGCGCGTTCACCACGTTCTCGACCTATGCCTACGAAACCGTCATGCTCCTCAACGACGGTGAATGGGCGATCGCGACGCTCAACTTCTTCCTCAATAACGGGTTGGCGCTGGCGGCGGCTTGGGGCGGCTACCGGCTCGCCGAACGCATGTACGGAGTGGTCGCATGAAGATTCCCAAAGACGGTTACCTCCTGCGCATTTTTATCGGCGAGTCGGACCGCTGGCACGGCAAACCCCTGTACGAGGCGATCGTGCTGATGGCCCGCGAGCTGCACCTGGCCGGCGCGACCGTTCTCCGCGGGCCGATGGGCTTCGGTGCCAAGAGCCGTATCCATACCGCCAAAATCCTGCGACTCTCCGAGGATCTTCCAATTGTGATCGAGATCGTGGACAGCAAGGAGAAGATCGACGCACTCCTGCCCCGCATCGATGAAATGGTCAGCGACGGGCTCGTCACGCTCGAAAAAGTCCAAGTCATCCAGTATCGCGTCGGCGAAAGGGACTGAAACGCACCGCCGGCGACGGGCCTGGGCCCCGAAGACTATAATGGCCCCCGGAACCGGACGACGTGCCGGGCCGCACCAGCCGCTTTTCCAAGGGAGGACCACTTTGCAAGCCCGAACCGACATCTCCAGACGCGGCCGGCGCCGCGCGAACTTCGACGGTCTCGCCGCCGATGGCAAGCCCGAGCAGGGGTCGTGGTCGGGTTCGGCCCATGCGCGGAGGGGCCTCTGGACGGGGGTACTCGTGGCGGGGCTGCTGTTGGCGACGACCGGCTGTTCACGCTCCAGCGAGACGGATACGAAAACCGTCGCGGGGGCGGTGGACGTGCTCGCCGGCGCGCCCGGGTCGTTCCCTGATTTCCTCATCTGGGCGGGACAGAGACTCCAGGAGCAGCCATCGCCCGTGGCCATTCCCACGCCCGCCGAGGTGCCGCAGCGCTGGCGCGTGATTCATCTCGACGACGTGGCGGCGTCGGGGGTGGCCGGCGTTACCAGCTCGTGGGTCGCGAAAACGGCATCCGCCAGGCCGCTTGCCGAACTCGGGCCATTTCGGAGCGACCGGCCCGCACCGCCGACGTTCGCCGTGCGACAGGTTCCCAAGCTCACGCCCGACGGGCGCGACGCGCTGGCCATGGTCATCACTGGCTTGGACCTCGCATGCGCGGACATCGGCAGCATCGAGCTGACAATGAAGGTGCCTTTCGGCCGGCACATCGAGATGAACTGGAAAAAGGCCGGCGTGATACTCATCCCGGTCGAGTCGCACGACAAGCCGTTTACCGTCCGCGTGATGACCGATGATTTCGCGGAGTGGAACGGCCGACTCGGCCGCATCGGCCTCAACACCGACGGCATGGGACGCGGGGTGGTCGAGATCAGCCGGGTGCGCTTCCTTCCGCGCGAGGACTCCTACCCCGAAGCCACCGGCGTCAAGCGTGTTCGGCTCGGGCATGTGATTCGCTCGGCGGTGTATGCGCACCAGGGAACGCAGATCAAGTTCGGGCGGCTCAGGCTGCCGGACGGCGCACGCTTCAACGCGGACCTGGGCTGTGTGGCGGGGGCGGACGGCTCGACGACGACGTTCGAGCTGACGATCCAGGACGGGGAGAAATCGGAAAAGGTATTGTCGGCGAGCGTGACCTCCGGCGCGGGCTGGTCCAACGTCTCCGCGGACCTGAGCCGGTGGGGCGGCCGGGACGTGGATGTGACCATGCGGGTCGTGCCGGCGTCGCCGGGTGCGGTCGGCTTCTGGGGCAACCCGGTCATCTACCAGCCGGTCGAGAAGCCCCCCATCCTGATCGTGTACCTGATCGACACGTTGGCGGCCGAGCACATGAGCCTCTACGGCTTTCAACGCGATACGGCGCCGGCGCTCAGCGCACTGGCGGCCGAAGGCGTCCTGTTCGCGCACGCGTTCTCGAACTCGTCGCGGACCGTCGAGTCGATCCCCGACCTGATGCTCTCGCTTCACACGGAGCGTAACGGCGTTCACCACAACTCGACCCCGGCGCCGCCGGAGCTGGTGACCATCGCGGATTCGCTGCGGGCGGCGGGGATGGCGACGGTTTCGTTCTGCACGAACGTCAACGCCGGGCCACGCCAGGGAATGGACCAGGGGTTCGACACGTTCGTGGACAAGATCGGCTACTACTGGACGCACGTCGATCGCACGGTTCCGATCGAGGAGGTCGTCGCGTGGATGGATGCGCACGCGGACCGGCCGATGTTCCTGTACATCCACACGGCCGAGCCGCACGCGCCCTACACGCCGCCCGAGGGTTTCGCCGGCAGGTTCGACCCGCACTACACGGGCTCGATCGACGGAACGTACGACCGACGCCACGGATTCCACTCGATCCGCCGGCCGCGCGAACGCTTGCGCGATTTGCGACACGTGGTGGCGCTCTACGACGAAGAAATCCTCTACGCCGACCATCGGTTCAAGCTGTTTGCGGATCGGCTGCGGGCGCGGGGCGACTGGCCGCGCGTGCGGTTGCTGGTCACCGCGGACCACGGCGAGGAGTTTCTCCAGCACGGGATGTGGGAACACGGGACCGACCTGCACAACGAGCAGACCCGCGTGCCGCTGATTGCCGCCGGCCCCGGGCTACGGCGGGGCGTGCAGGTGCATGTACCCGTCCAACTCGTGGACATCATGCCGACGATCCTCGACATGTACGGGCTGCCGGCACCCTATGCGCTGGACGGGCAGAGCCTGTGGCCCGTGGTGAGCGCGTCGGGTGGCCCGCTGGCGGCGGCGCAGGACTCGCTCCGGGCCCGCCAAATCTACGGCTCGAATCACAACTACCAGATCACGCACAACCTCATCGAGTATTACGTCATCGAGGGGGGACGGTGGAAGTTGCTCTACGGCTGGCGCACGCATCCCATCGGCCCCGACGGACCGGATTCGCATTTCATGCTTTTCGATCTCAACGCCGATCCCCGCGAACGCGAGAACCTCATCGCGACGCACCAAGACCTCGCCCGGCGACTCGTCGGAGACCTCGTTCGCTGGCGCGTCGCGCAACACGTGTACGACGCGGGCCGCAAGGGGCCGACGCAAATCGACACGGCGCAGATGCGCCAGCTCCAGCAGCTCGGCTACATCGGTGGCGATGAGGCCGACGACGAATCCGACCAGTGAGCAGGGGAGTCGCGACGGACCGCCTGTCCGGGGCTCGGGGTACCCGGCTTCTCCTCGCTGCCGGAAAACCCGGTCACCACAGCGCCGCGGTACGCTTGTCTTGACGCCAGCGGCGACCCCGGGTTGTATGGACAGGTGAACGGGTAACTTGCGGGCGCTACCGCGAAGGCGGACCCGGCCCGCGCAACAAGTGGCGGATCAGCACATGGGCAAACGCATCGTCAACGTCGGGATTTGCACGGTCGACGCGATCGGCCAGTATGTGGACCAATACCCCCAACGCCGCGGGCTGGTGTTCTTCGACCGGCTTACGCTCACCACCGGCGGCAACGCCGTCAATTGCTCGATCGCGCTGGGCAAGCTCGGCGTGGGGTGCGAGGCGATTGTCAAGGTGGGGCGCGATATCTTCGGCGAATTCGTCTGCGAGGAACTCGCCCGCCACGGCGTCGGGCTGGAAGGGGTGATTCGCTCGGACGACGCCGGCACACCGTTCACGTTCGTCTGTGCTCACCGCGACGGGGAGCGCAGTTTCATCCACACGCCGGGAACCAACGCCACGCTCCGATTCGAGGATATCGACCTGGCCCGCATCGAGCGGGCGGACATCGTGTTCGTCACCGGCACGATGGTCATGGCTCGGCTCGACGGGGAGCCGACGGCTCGCTTGCTGGAATGGGCGCGCCGGTCGGGTGCGATCACGATGCTCGACACGGTCTACGCGGACACCGTGCCGCGCGATACGTGGCGTCGCACGCTCGAACCGTGCCTGCCGCATCTGGACTACTTTGTCCCGAGCCTGCCCGAGGCGCGGCTGCTGACCGGCCAGGATGACCCGCTGGCGATGCTGGCGCGGTTTCAGCAGGCCGGCTGCCGGAATGTCGTGATCAAGCTCGACGCCGAGGGGGCGGTGTGTGGCGATTCCGCCGGGGGCCGCTGGCGGGTGGGCGCTTACCGCGTGGAGAACGCGGTGGACGCGACCGGGGCGGGGGATACGTGGTGCGCGGGTTTTCTGGCCGGTTTGGCCCAGGACCTGTCTTTCGTCGAGTGTGTGCGTTTGGGACACGCGGTCGCGGCCCACTGCGTGCAGCACACCGGGGCGTCCGCGGGGATCCCGCCGTTGGAAGACGTGCAGGCGTTCCAGGGGCGCGCCGCGGGGGGGCGGGTGCAGCCGGTGTAGGGCGGGCATCGGTCGGATACGCCGCGTGGTTGCTCGCTGTGCCGCCGCGGGCCGATTCAATTATCATCGGTGGGCCGCGATCGGGCGGCGCAGAGAAATGTTCGGCCCCAGGCCGGCGGGCCCTGATGGGAGACCCTGTTCATGCCCCAGACCCTTATCGAAAAGATCGCCCAGCGGTACGCCGTCGATATCCCCGCGCAGGTGGTGGTGCACGCGGGCGACTACCTCACGATCCGCCCCGCGCACGTGATGACGCACGACAACACGGCGGCGGTGATGCCCAAGTTCGAGAAAATGGGCGGCACGCGAATCGCCGACCCCGCCCAGCCGGTCTTCACCCTCGATCACGATATCCAGAACAAGAGCCCGGAAAACCTCGCCAAGTACAAGCGCATCGAGCAGTTCGCGCGGCACCACGGCGTGACGTTCTACCCCGCGGGGCGGGGGATCGGTCACCAGGTGATGATCGAGGAAGGGCACGTCTTGCCCGGGACGTTCGTCTGTGCCTCGGATTCCCACTCGAACATCTACGGCGCGCTCGGGGCGCTCGGTACTCCCGTGGTGCGTACCGATGCCGCGGCGATCTGGGCGACCGGCCGCACCTGGTGGCAGGTTCCTCCGATTGTGCGGGTCCATTTGCGGGGGTCGTTGTCGGCGGGGGCCAGCGGTAA
>JALSRY010000527.1 GCA_026984555.1 Phycisphaerae bacterium | reverse complement strand
TAAGGATGTCATCATCGCCCTGATCGGGGTGTTCAACCATGATGAGGTGCTCAACTGCTGTATCGAGTTTGCCGGCGAGGGGGTCGCGAGCCTCGACATGGAGCAACGCCTGACGATCAGCAACATGACCACCGAGTGGGGGGCGCTGGCGGGCGTGTTTCCCTATGACGCGGTGACGCGCGCATACCTGTTGGGTCGGGCCGAAGCGCAGCGGATTCGCGGCGACGCCGATCCCCGGCTCACGCCGGAGCGGATCGAGCGGATCGAGCAGGACGTGCCGGTGGCGGATGCCGGCGCGCACTACGCCAAGGAGCTCGATTTCGATTTGTCGCTGGTCGAGCCGGTCGTCGCGGGGCCGAACTCGGTCAAGACGATCGCGAGTGTGCCGGAGATCGAGGCTCGCGGTGTGAGAATCGACAAGGCGTACCTGATGAGCTGCGTCAACGGTCGGCTCGAGGATTTCGCCGCCGCCGCCGAGGTGTTGCGCGGGCGACACGTGGCCGACCACGTCGAGTTCTACATCGCGGCCGCGTCCGACGAAATCGAGCAGCAGGCGCGCGGCAAGGGGTATTGGCGCGTGTTGCTGGACGCGGGCGCGATCGAGTTGCCGCCCGGCTGCGGAGCGTGCATCGGGTTGGGCCGCGGGCTGCTCGATGCGGGACAGGTGGGTATCTCGGCAACCAATCGCAATTTCAAGGGACGCATGGGCTCGCGCGATGCGTTGGTCTACCTGGCGTCTCCCGCCGTGGTGGCGGCGTCGGCTGTCGCGGGCAAGGTCGCCGGACCGGACTCCCTCGACGGGCGCGGTGCGGGGCCGGGCACGCTTGCCGAATTGCGTCGTCGGGCCGCCGTCCGACAGCACGAGCTCCCGCCGGCCGGCTCGGGCGGGGCGGTCGAGATTCTGCCAGGCTTCCCCGAGCGGGTCGAGGGAGAGTTGTTGCTGCTGCCCGCGGACAATCTCAACACCGACGGAATCTACGGAAAGGACTACACCTACCGCGAGCTTCCCCCGGAGGAGATGGCCCGCGTCGCCATGCAGAACTACGATCCCGATTTCCAGCGGTTGGCGCGCGAGGGCGACATTCTCGTCTCCGGCTACAACTTCGGCTCCGGTTCGTCGCGTGAACAGGCCGCGACCGCGTTGAAGTTCCGTGGCATCCGATTGGTCGTCGCCGGCAGCTTCAGCCAGACCTACAAGCGCAACGCATTCAACAACGGCTTCGTCTGCATCGAGTGCCCCGAGCTCGTGGACGATCTGCGGGCGGGCCTGCCGCCCGACGTTCCCCCGACCGTTCGCACACGCCACACCGCGACGATCGATTTCGCCAACGCGACGATCGGCGTCCACGCCCCCGAGGACGCGGACAAGACGTACCGATTTTCGCCCCTGGGCCGCGTGGCGCAGGAACTGATCGTCAAAGGCGGTTTCGAGGCGCTGATAAAGGAACGGCTGGGTTGCGGCGACGCGTGAGGTGTCCAGCAAGGGGTAGGTGCCGGCCGCGGGGCATCGTCCGCCGGGGCTGTTGCGGCGGCCGGCCGGAGGCGGCGGCTTCGTGACAGGTGGGACACGAGCCGCCCGGCGGGGCGCGCGAGAGGGTGGCGAGCCTGCGAAAGCCACTCGT
>JALSRY010000526.1 GCA_026984555.1 Phycisphaerae bacterium | reverse complement strand
CGCGCCCGGCAGGATTCGAACCTGCGACCTACGGTTTAGGAAACCGTTGCTCTGTCCTGCTGAGCTACGGGCGCAACGACCACCGCGGCGGTTGTGCGGCGCGCCTCGACCGCCCCAAGGTCCATCAGCACGACACGCACACCTGAAGACGCGGGCCGAGCGCCTTGCCTCAGGGCACGCCGCAACCCCCGCGAAGCACGGTTCGCCTATTTTCCCCTGCCGTCGGCGTGGCGTCCAGCCGGAAACAGCGCGCCCGCACGTCCCCACCACCCCGCCGCTATCCTCAGAACGCTCGTGGCAGGAGGCGAGCCTTCCGCCCGTGCGGATGGCTGCGGTGCGCGGGTTTGCCTCGGAGTGGCGGCGTAGCCGCGAGAGAAGCGGTTTCCTTTCCCCCCGGATGATACCGCGCGGCGGCGGGCAAGCTCGCATCGCGTGCCCATCTCGGCGTGCGCGCCCATCAGCCCGCGGTCGATTTTCGCGCGGCCGGCGGCGGTTGACAGGCCTGGGAAACGTGCCTAGCGTGCCGGTTTCCCAAACAACCCGAGGCTCGGATCGCCGACCCGAGCCGGCCGGCTCGAGGAGTCAGCATGAGTATCAGCCAAATCGCCCGGACCATCAGCGAATCGGCCACGCTCAAGCTCAATGAAACCGCCGCCATCTTGCGGGCCAAGGGCGACCCGGTCATTCATCTGGGCGGTGGCGAGCCCAAGAGCAAGGCGCCCATCGAGGCCCTGGTGGCCGCCGCCGGGCTGCTCAATTCCGGCGAGGTGCGCTACACCCCCGCCGACGGCATCCCCGCGCTCAAGCAGGCCATCATCCGCTACACGGAGCAGTTCTACGACCGCAAGGTGGCGCCCGAGAACGTGCTGGCCTCGGGCGGGGCCAAACAGGCCCTGATGGTGGCGCTCCAGGCCATCCTCAACCCCCAGGAGGAGTGCATCTTCCCCGCACCGTATTGGGTGAGTTATCCCGAGATGGTCAAGCTGTGCGGTGCGGTGCCGGTGCCGGTGCTGCCGGAGGACGGCTCGTTCCATCCGCGGATCGAGGACATCGAGCGCGTCATCACTTCGTACACCAAGGCGATCATCATCAACAGCCCGGCCAACCCCACCGGGGTCATGTACTCCGAGCAGTTCATCGCCGACATCGTCGAGTTGTGCGAAAAGCGCGACCTGTACCTCATCATGGACGATATCTACCACCGGCTGATCTTCGATGGCCGGCGGCCGATCAACTGCTGGCAGTTCGTCAAGGACAAGACCGAAAACTCCAAGCTCATCATCATCAACGGCGTCTCCAAGCAGTACGCCATGACCGGCTTTCGCATCGGCTGGGCGGTGGCGAGCCGGCGCCTGATCGAAGTGATGACGAACATCCAGGGACACCAGACTTCCGGGCCGTCGGTCCTGCTGCAACGGGCCGCCGCCGCGGCACTCGACGGCACGCAGGCGAGCGTCGAGAGCCTGCGTACCACGCTGGAGAACAACCGGAACGTGCTGGTGGATCGGCTGCGGGCGTTCGAGGGCGTGCGGGTCACGGTCCCGGACGGGACGTTCTACTTGTTCGCCGACTTCGGCTACTACGACAAGGACTCGACGCGGCTGGCGCACTTTTTGTTGGAAAAGGTGCAGGTCGTAACGGTGCCGGGGGTCGAGTTCGGGCTCGACGGCCACCTGCGGATCAGTTTTTGCGGCTCGATCAAGGACATCACCGAGGGCGTGGAGCGGATGAAGTGGGCGCTCGACCCGAACTCGCCGAACGAGCTGTACATCGGCCAGCGCAAGCTCGTGAGGGACTGGAGTTGAGCCATGCTGATCCACGAGATCACGCTGCGCAACTTGCTTTCGTTTGGGCCGAACACACCGCCGCTCAAGATGCGGAACTTGAACGTCCTGATCGGACCGAATGGGTCGGGCAAGTCTAATCTGATCGAGGCGCTGCGCCTTCTACATGCCGCGCCGACGCACTTGGCGACTCCTGTTCGGGAGGGGGGAGGTGTCCAGGACTGGATTTGGAAGGGTGATCCGCGTGTGGCCGCTTCGCTGACAGTGGTCGTGGATAACCCACAAGGCGCGCAACCGCTTCGGCACAGTATTCAGTTCACCGAAAAATCCCAGAGATTCGATTTGGTTGGCGAG